>CAJFUJ010000060.1 GCA_904420185.1 uncultured Butyricicoccus sp.
CCCTCAGTAGGTGTCCGAGAAGTCCAGTTGGTTCCACTAGAGGGTAGCAGGTTCGGGATTGTCCCGAAAACTCAAAATCCACCGGTGGCGACACCGTGCCGGTTCGAGTCCGGCCACCGGCACCACGTCGGAGCAAAATGCACTTTGCTCCGACGTCTTTTTATGCCCAATGGCAGGAAAGCCGGTGTTCGTTTGGCCCTTTATCTTCTCGCCAGTCGTGGCCCGCTTCGATGGATCGCGGTTATTCATCCATATTTATATAGCAGGTCCGCTATCTTACACAGACCTCAGAGCAGACAGAACAGCACAAAAAAAGCAGAGCAACAGCGCTCTGCTTTTTCTTCACTTAGTCGGATTGGATACAAAAGTCACAGACCGAGCATCCCTGCATCCGCGTTCCCTGACGCACTAGACGCAGATGCGGGCTAATCCCCTGGTAAAAGCCTACATCTCGCCGGCAGGAAAGCAGGTATCCCAGTTCAGGCATGCCAATTTGTTCATACATACGCACATATGCGCAGTCCACCGTATGGATGGTGACATGGTGCTCATCCTGCTCGACTAGGCGGTTGTCACAGTCGCCCGCCTGGTTATGGGAGAGCAACTGGTCACGGACCGCATCCAACAGGTCGCCGTCCAACGCTTGGGCATAGTCCTGGCCCGCCTGAAAGGCCAGGCGGTCGATGACCTGCCCGGCGATTTCCATCGTGCGTTCCCATCCGATTTGTTCGGCAAAAGCCTCCAAAAACGGCTGGATACACAGGGCTTCGATTTCGCGCCGCACCAGTCCAGGCACATCGTTTACAGTCATTGTACAAACGCTCCTTTCTGAGATTGGCTGCGGATATCTTTGACAATGCGGCCGTCCTGGACGACCAGCTTGACGTTATCCGCACAGCACATGAGGTGGATGTCATCCAGTGGGTTGCCCTGCACCAAAATGACGTCAGCCAGCTTGTCTGGCTCCAATGTCCCCAACTCCCCAGACATGCCCAACAGCCCGGCATTGGTCCGGGTGGCGGCCTGTACGATCTCCATGGGGGAAAATCCGGCCGCGTGCATCCGCTCAAATTCCATGGTGGCGCGGTCGTAGGTCGAGCCCATCACCGGGTCGTTGACAAAATCACAGCCCATGCCGATTTTGACACCCGCCTTGTGCGCCCGGTCCACGCTCCGGTAGTGCGCCTCATAGGAGCGCAACGTCTTTTCGCGGAGCTCTGGCAGCACATCGGGGTGCTGGTCGTTGTACAGCTTGGATGTGTGCATGATGGAAAAGGTGGGCACCAACCAACAGTCGTTTTTCAGCATCCGCTCAATACACCAGTCATCCAGATAAAAGCCGTGTTCGATGCATTTTACGCCATTTTCCAGCGCGGCCCGGATACCTTTGTTGGACTGTGCATGGGCCGAGACATAGGTCCCCTGGTTTTCCGCCTCTTCGACCGCAGCGCGGATCTCATCCCGGCTGAAGTGACAGGTCTCGCCTGCCCGATCGCCTTGGGAGAACACGCCGCCGCTGGTCATAATTTTCACAAAATCTGCACCATTGCGGAAATTGATCCGGATGGCCCGCCGCACCTGGTCTACGCCGGTCACAATATAGGCTGGGCCGTAGACCCGCTCACTGGCGTCGAGCGTGAGCTTTTGGTAGGCATCGCCGTGCCCGCCAATCTGGGTCAGGATACGGCCCGCGGCAAAGATGCGCGGTAGGTCGAGCAAGCCTTCGCGGACACATTCCTTGAGAAATACGCAGCCGCTGCCCATATCCCGGATGGCGGTATACCCCTGTTCACGCAGCTGCTGCAAGGCGCGCAGGGAGCGCGCCATTTCCAGCTGAGGAGTGGCGTTGATCCACGCAATGGGGTTGGCCCCACCCCATGACATATGGACGTGTCCCTCGATCAGCCCGGGCAGGATGGTCCCATTCTCCACCTGATAAACGTCGGCCTGCGCATAGGCCGCAGGCAGCCCGGCCGCTGGCCCCACATATTTCAGCCGGTTGCCTTGGATGGCAACCGCACCTGTCTCAATGGGCGCGCCGCCGTTGCCATCGAGTACCCTGCCTTTGAGCACCATCATGGTCGATCCATCTCCTTTCTTTGCTGCGCATCCGGTGGCGCCTTGTGTAAAATGGCGTTGACCATGCAGCGATCCAGCATTTCCATTGTCTGATTGGTGACTTGGGTGATGATGTGCACGGTCTGCTCCAGCGAATCATCGCACAGGCCATCGTAATAACCGGGCTGTACATCGAGCGCGGCCCAGTCCACGGCCCGCAACGCAGTGCTGACGGCAACCGACATCTTCAGTGCACACGCATTTTTTGCGCCGTCGCACAGCATCCCAGCCAGCGGCGAGAGCACATTTTTGACGGCGCCCTCAATTTGCCGTTCAGAAAGGCCGCGCAGTGCACCATAGCCTGCGGCCACGCCGGCCGCTGACGCCAACGCGCACAAGCACATGGCGGATGCCCGCCCAATGCGCATTTTGATGTAAAAGAGGATGAGCGCACCCAGCGCCATGGCCCGCGCGGTTTCCAGGTCGGATTTGCCCAGCGCATGTCCGGCCACACCCAAGGGCAGCAGCAGGGTCAGCCCCTGGTTGCCGTCCCCCATGGCGGCCATAGCGGGCAGACGGCTACCGCCCATGCGCCCGTCGCACGCGCCGCAGACTAGGATCAGGCTCTGCATTTCAATAGAGGCAGGCAGATCGTGCAACGGGTCTTGCAGGAGGTCGGACGGTGCAGGTTGGCGATCCAAGGCGCGCAGGAGCAGCGCCCGGCCCGTACCCAAGCCGTAAGCACCCCGGATGCCGTCTTCGGCCAGCGCCCGGTTGATCCGGTAGCCCTCCAGTAAAAATCCTGTTTCGTCCAGGGTACAGGTCCGGGCATACTGGAAGATATCCGAAAGCGACAAGCTGTCCGGATGGTTCTCAATGCGGTCGGGCAGTGCAGAGGGATCGGCCCGGAACACATCCGCACCGTTCACCTGTACCAGACACAGGCCGTCGTGCGTGTGCGACACAACGGATACCACGGTTTCGCGGCTGGTTTCGATCTCACAGCGCACATAGACCCCTTTCTGCTCCGGGGCACTGTGCACCGACAATCTCCCCTGCGCGCAAAGGGAATGCGCCCGTTCTAGGTCGGCGGCGGTTACTGGCTGCAGCACCTGCATCCCACGTGCAGGGTCTCCAGCCACAAACCCAGCTGCTGCTGCAATCTCGATGCCGGGCGTGGACGTACCGGGTGTGGCCACGCCAAAACCAATTTTCAGATAAGCGGGCGAAACATAAACCCGAAAGTGGCGGATATCGCCGGTGACATAGGCCCGGCAGGCTGCTGCCGCCAGCGCGTAGGCAGTTGGCCCGGTACAGCCAGTGGCAGGCGCCAGCTCATCCCGAAGGAGGTTCGTGATTTCATGGTGTAGCATAAGCGCTCCTTTCCCACGCATCGTATGAAAAGATGGTACGAACAGTATAGCATGCCCACTGGATGGGTGCAATTTTTCAAAATTTGATTGACAATCCAATTTGGAAACGCTTATGATAGTGTTAATAGAATTTTGGGTGAGATCGGCGTTATTTTGGCTTTTCCGCGCAGATTTACCAGCGCAGTCAGCGAATTTTATATTTTCACGATAATCGCCATGTCTACCCGTCAAGGGGGCCCGACCATGGATGACTGGACAATACAGGCAGCCAAACGCATCAAACTGTACCGCAAGCAGCGCAATATGCCAGTGGCTGTCCTAGCCGAGCGGATTGGCAAGAGTGCAGCCGCGGTCTATAAATACGAGAGCGGGGCAATTGCAGTAGATGTACACACACTGGGCCGCATTGCGGACGCACTGGGGGTTGCGCCCGCGCACTTTTTTGCTATCCCGCAACCCAAGGCCGCCGCTCCGCGCCTGCCTTCCTTTCTAGATGCGGGGCGGCTCTATGCTTACTACTATGATGGGCGTATCCGGCGGATTTCCAAATCTCTGCTGACCTTTGCGCCCCAGTCCGGCCAATGGCCAGAGGCGATGTTCTATATGCACCTCAAAAATTTTGAAGAACCCGAAAAAGCCCGGTATCTCTATGCCGGATCTCTGCGTTCCCACGAGACGGTTTCCTATTTCATCCTAGAAAACCTCACCCTGCCCATCGAAACCCTGGTGCTGCAAGTGCTGCACCCATTTCAAAACCGCATCACCAGCTGGGGGCTGTTTATGGGCATGTCCGACCAGCCAGCTACACCCATGGCCACCAAAATGCTGTTTTCCAAGCGGTTGCTGGCCACAAAGGAGCTGGAATGTTATCCGCTGGCCTTTACAAAGGAGGAGCTACGACGGGTTCGGGCGCAAAACGCGCTGCTGCTGTCCATCCGGGATGCGCAGGAGCGCGACATGGACGAGCCTCTTTCCCCTCTTTAAGCCGCAACATTTCTGCGCACGGGTTGCTGGGGTGCTGTAATCGACACGGTTTTCCATCCTCTTGCATTGACGCTATCCCTCGCATCCTGTTACAATAAGCATAGCTATGCAATTTAAAAAAGAGGAGGTGAAAGAAATGGCAAAAAAAGAGTTGCAACCCAGTGAGCTAAAGGTGATGCATGTCATATGGACAAGCGCCCCCATCAAGGCCAGTGAAATTGCCGCGCGGCTGGCGCCGGAAACCGGCTGGTCCAAAAATACAATTTATACCTTGCTTACCCGTGCAGTCAATAAGGGGTTTGTCCAGCGCACAGATCCCGGATTTATCTGCTCCCCGCTCATATCGCGCGAAGAGGTCCAGCGTCATGAAAATCACACATTTTTAGAACGTCTATACAATGGTTCTGCCAAGCAGCTTTTCGCCCGCATGATTGGAGATCATGCTTTTAGTCCGGAAGATTTAGCCGATATCCGTGCAATGATCGACCAGGAAGAAGGCGCACATCATACTTCCTAAAAAAGCGGCGTTTCTACTCTTCCCAGTGAGGAGTAAGAAACGCCGCTTTGCGGTTTCCTGTCTCTGTGTTTTGTTTGTCAAAAAATTTCCGGAACCAAGGTGCCCTGCCTTTTGCCCCGGAATCCCATTACGTATCCCCATCCCGCGCTTGGGCTACGGTTTCGCGCACCACCAAATCTACGCCCACACTGGTTTTTGTAATGAACGTGTCCTTGTTTGTGATCATCTCAAGCAATCTACGCACAGCGCACATCCCCATTTCGCGCTTATAGATGCGCATTGTTGTAAGCATCGGCGTTACCACCGATGCAATCAATGAATCATCAAACCCGATCAATGACAGATCCTCCGGTATGCGCACCCCTTTTTGCAGCAAGGCACGCATTGCACCTGCGGCGATGACATCGTTATCCGCAAAAAAGGCGGTTGGCAGCGGCGGGGATTGGTCCAAATAGAGTTCCATTTCCTCCTTGGCTGTGGTAACGCGAGGTGGTAAATGAATCACTGGCTCTGGAACCAAGCCATAGCCGTCCATTGCCTCGTAAAATCCACGGCTTCGTTCCTGCAAACTGCCTGTTTGGTTGGTACTTTTCAAGTAACCGATTTTCCGATGGCCTTTTTGATAAAGGTACTTGACCGCTTCGCGCGTGCCGTCGATATTGTCCATATCGATGGCATTGATGGGGTAGCCCCGGAAGCAGTTGTCCACTACGACAACCGGCATGTCCAAGCTTGTCAACAGCTGATACCGCTGTGCTTGAAATTCGGTCCCCAAAAAAATGACGCCTGCTGGGTTTTCATATTTCAGCCCTGACAAGACCTGTTTGAGCTCTTCTTCGCCCACATTTACGATGCTCATTGTATAATGTGCCCGCCGCAGTGCGAAGTCGGCGCCTTCCACCACCTGGGTAATAAAGTCGTCGTTGCGCTCGACCAAATCGCCGCTGTCATAATATCGTATAAACTTCACCATGCCCCAATGCACATCTTCGGCGCTAGCAGCTTGCTTGAGTTGGAATCCATTTTCCTCCAACAGTGCAGTAACCCGTTTTCTGGTCTGTTTTCCTACGCCTGGCCGGCCGTTCAATACAAAGGATACCGTAGAAGGGGATACGCCGGCCATTTCCGCGATTTCTTTAATTGTGATATCCAACCCTCCTTCTGTCGTTTAATATCATTTTACTGGCGTCTGTATGCGCTTGTCAACCCGCAGAACGACCAAATATCCCCTTCTATCCATGCACCAGCTAAGCGCCGATGCCAAACATAGCCTTTGCGATTTTCACATCTTGCTCTAAAATTGTGAACGGGTTGTCCTCCCGGTCGCGCAGCGGGCGCACATGGTAGTAATTTTCCAGCAGCAGCCAGGTTGTGCAGCTGGTCCGGCGGATGACCTCTGCGGTCTCCTGCAGGCGCACATTACCGGTCCCGAGCAGCGCCGAGCTGATCTTGCCGTTAAACCCGTCTTTGATGTGCACCTGCTCGACATAGGGGTGGATCTTTTCCAGCAGCGCCGGTACCGCATACCCCCGATCCAGGTAATAATTCTGCGTGTCAAAAAAAATCTTGAGATTTTCCCGTCCGACCTTTTCCAGCATATCCAACGTTTCTTCGGCCGAGAGCACATTTTCGGTCGCCACTGTAATATTGTATTTCGCGGCCAAATCACAGGCCAGCTTTAACTTCTCACACACATTATAGAAATCTGTCTTACTGCAAATTTCGCCGTTGTCAAAGCTGGGCAGTTGCACGACGGGAATCCCCATTTCATGCGCAGCTTGAATGCCTTTACGGATGGTTTCGACCGCAATCATCCCGTCGTATGTATCGAGCGGGTGGTTCATCCCGTGCTTATTGAGCGCATTGAGCGCCATGGACGGGAATTCCATGCCGAATTTTTCACCGCACTCCCGATATGCCTGCTGAATCTTTGGATTGGAGAGCGGGAACCCGGCCTCATAATCGCCAAAGTCCAGCTCCATACCATCCAGCCCAGCTTCTTTTGCCAGTTTCAGCCCATACGGCCCCGGCAGCGGACACGCCCACTCGACGATGCCCAACTTAAACGAAGTCATACGCTTTCCCTCCTTTTCAACCCTTGGTTTTGCTCTTACGGCCTTCCAGCAATACCGCCAGCAGGATGACAGCGCCCTTTACTACATACTGCGCATAGGAGTCCACGCCCAGCATGTTCATGCCGTTCATCAGCACGCCAATGATGAGCGCACCGATCAACGTACCGACCATGGTGCCCGAGCCGCCGGCCAGCGATGTGCCGCCGACAACCACGGCCGCAATGGCGTCCATCTCAAATTTGTCGCCCATGGACGGCTGGGCCGAATTCAACCGGCCGCACAGGATCAAGGCGGCAATTGCCGTGGTCAGGCCGCTGATGACATACGGCATCATTTTATACTTGCGCACGCTCACGCCCGATAGTTTGGTGCACTCTTCATTGCCGCCGATTGCATACACATAGCGGCCCAACGTGGTCTTGTTGAGGAGGAACCAGCCGATTAAAAAAACAATGACCGTCAAAATAACCGGTACCGGGACAGGCCCCAACCGTCCGCGTCCAATTGTGCCGATGAAGTCACCGACGCCGTTGATGGGCGTGCCGTCGCAGAAAATATACACAATACCGCGCGCGGCCGTCATCGTGACCAGGGTCTGGATAAAGGCCGGCACATGGAAGAAGGAGATCAGCACACCGTTGAACAGGCCGAAAACCAGGCCGCAGATCAGGCAGACCATGGCCGCCGCCACCGACGAGCCAGTCGCATTAAAGGTATAGGCTGCAAACGCGCCGCTCAGCGCGAGCACCGAGCCGACCGACAGGTCGATGCCACCGGTCAGGATGACAAACGTCATGCCAACCGCGATGATCCCGTTGGTCGAGATGGTCCGCAAGATCGTCAGAAAATTCGAAGAAGTGAAAAAGGAATCGGCAAAAATCCCGAGCAGCGCAACCATAATCACCAGTGCGCACAGCACGCCGATCTCGCGGATCTCCAGCACCTTTTTTAACATGCCCTTTTGTTTCATACCTGTCCTCCCATTGCATAGCTCATAATCTTCTCTTGCGCATAGTCCTTCCGGTCCAAGCATCCGGTCACCCGGCCTTCGCACAAAACCACCGCCCGGTCGCTCACCGCAATGACTTCTTCCATTTCAGAGGAAATCATGATGACCGCCTTGCCCTGCTTGGCGACCTCGCCCATGATCGTATAAATCTCCGCCTTTGCACCCACGTCGATCCCGCGGGTGGGTTCGTCCAAAATTAAGATGTCGGCGTTCAGGTTGAGCCACTTGGCCAAAACGACCTTTTGCTGGTTGCCGCCCGACAAAAACTGCACCTTTTGGTTGATGTGCGGGGTTTTGATGCGCAAATCCTCCACATACCGGTTGACCAGATTGACCTCTTTGCTTTTCTGGATGACCGTGCCCCGCTGGACTGGCCCCAAATTGGGCAGTGTGATGTTTTCCTTGACCGACATGAGCGGGACAAAGCCCTCGTCCTTGCGGTCCTCGGTCAAAAATGCCAAACCGCAGCGGATGGCGTCGCGTGGCTTTTTGATCTGCACCTTTTGGCCGCGGATGTAGATGTCCCCGGCGGTTTTGGGGTCCACGCCGAAGATGGCGCGCGCGGTTTCGGTCCGCCCGGCGCCGACCAGGCCGGTGAGCGCCAAAATCTCGCCTTTGCGCACCGAGAACGAAACATCCTTGAGCATATCGGTCGACAGGCCGCGCACTTCCAGGAGGACCTCGCCGATGGGCGCTTGGATCTTGGGGAACAAATCCTTGAGCACCCGCCCGGCCATCATGTTGATCATACGGTCGCGGTCCAGTTTTTCCACGTCCTCGGTGCCGATGAAGCAGCCGTCCCGCAGAACGCTCGCGCGGTCACAGATCACCGGGATCTCCTCCAGGCGGTGCGAAATGTAGATGACCGACCGCCCTTCCTTTTTCAGGTCGCGGATGATGCGGAAGAGCTCGTCGATCTCCACACTGGTCAGCGGCGCGGTCGGCTCGTCCATGATGATGATGTTGGCGCCAAAGGACAGCGCCTTACCGATCTCGACCATTTGCCGCCGCGCCACGCTCAAATATTTGACCGGCTTGCGGATGTCAACCTCCAACCCCAGCGAATCCATGATCTGCTGGGTATCGGCATACAGCTTCTTCTTGTCGATTATATTTCCGAAAATCTTGGGTTCACGCCCCAAAAACATATTTTGCGCGGCGTCCATTTCGCCGATCAGATTCAGCTCCTGGTGGATGATGCTCACGCCCAACGCACGCGCTTCTTTGATGTTTTTGGGCGCCACTTGCTTCCCATCGATGTAGATTTCCCCTTCGGTGGGCGGCACGATGCCGCTCAAAATCTTCATGAGTGTCGATTTGCCCGCGCCGTTTTCCCCAAGCAGCGCCAACACTTCACCACGACGCAGGTCGATGCTCACTTGGTTCAGCGCGGTGACGCCTGGATAAATCTTCGTAATCCCTTTCATTTCTAACACTAAATCTTTTTTCATGTGATCTCACCCAATCTAACGTGACTGCGCGGCGGCCAGCCGCTGGAATGCATACAGGGTGGGACAGGACGCCCCACCCTGTACATGAGAGAAGAAGAAAAGATCGTTGCCTTATACCTCGCCAGCGTGCTTTTCGATGATCTCGTCTACATTCGATGCGTCGACCAACTCAACATCCATCGTCGTCATCGGCTCTACTTCCTCGCCCTTTGCAATTTTTACCGCTGATTGTACTGCAAGATAACCCATGCTGTACGGCGCATGGTCGATGGTCGCCAACATCCGGCCATCCTTGACTGCCTGCAAGGCATCCTCGTTGCCGTCAAACCCGGTGACATAGATACCTTCACGGCCGGCGCCCTCGATCGAGGCGATGGCGCCCAGTGCAAGCTCGTCGTTGCAGCAGATGACTGCGTCAATGTTGTCAAACTTTTGCAGCATATCGTCCATTTCGGTCATGCCCTCTTCGCGCTGGTCGCCGACATTCTTGGCATACAGGATGTTGATCGCTGGGTCGTTATCCAGCACTTCGTGGAACCCTTCGGCACGGCTGAGCGTGGCTTCTGCGCCCGGCAGGCCTTCAAAGATGATCACGTTGGATTTGCCCTCTTCCTTGAGCTTATCAACCAGGTACTGGGCGATCATTTCGCCCGAAGCCTTGTTGTCGATGCCGACATGGGTGGTGATCATATCCCCGGCGTCATTCAAGCGCACGTCCTCGGTCATGATCTTAAAGCCCTGATCGTAGGCGTCGGTGATGGTGGGCAGAATGGCCGAAGAGTCCAGGGCATCAATCAAAATGACATCCACCTTTTGCTGCATGAAGGTCTCCACATCGGTCATCTGCTTTTGCGAATCCAGCTGGGCGTCGGTGATTTGTAATTCTACGCCGTTCTCCTCCGCAGCCTTCATGGCGCCGTTTCGAACCGACACGACAAAGGGATTGTTGGCCGTTTTGAGCGAGAAACCGATGGTAATCTGGTCCTCACCGCCCGAACTGGAAGCGGCGGCGCTACCGTCTCCACCTGTGGTATCCTCTCCGCACCCAGCCAATAGGCCGGTCAGCATCGTGCCTGCCAGCAGCGCTGCGAACAGTCTCTTTTTGTTCATTCTTTTTCTCCTCCTTTTGTTATAGAACATCCCTAACGCCGGAATGTTTTCGAAATGTTGGGGGCGGATGGAACCGTGGAACTCCCCGCCTTTTCTACAAACATGGCAACTTCTCTATTTACAAACCCATTTTAGTGGCACTCTTTCCCACCTGAAATATTGACCGAAGTACCCGTAATAAAGGAAGCATCCTCAGAAGCGAGAAATACCGCCAACTTTCCAATTTCATCTGGTTCCCCCATACGTTTTAGCGGTGTACCCTCGTTGAATTCCTGTAAATATTCCTCATAAGTCTTGCCGAATAGCGGCGCCCGGTCATGGAGACAGGTTTGGATCATCTCGGTATTGATGGTGCCTGGCGCCAAGCTGTTGACATTGATGCCATAGGGTGCGAGCTCGAGTGCGAGTGAATTGGCCAGCAACCGGACGCCTGCTTTGGACGCACAATAGACCGCATTGAACGCTTCGCCGGTTTTAGACGCACAAGAATCAATCAAAACCATCTTGCCATATCGCTGCTTGACCATGTATTGCCCGACATATTTGCAAAGCAAAAAGGTGCTGCGCAAATTTACGGCAATCACGGTATCCCAATCCTTTTCATCTTGGTCGACCACCGCGCACGAGCGCAGGATGCCAGCGGCATGGGACAGAATGTCAATACGTCCATATTCCTGGATACAGGTCTGGACCATCTCTTTGACCGCGTCGGTTTCAGCGACATTGCCCACAACGCTTATGCACTGCACACCCAAATCCAAGATTTCCTGGCACGTTTGCTCCAAGTTGCCAGCGTGAATATCGTTAATCACAAGATCTGCACCGTTTTTCGCAAATTCCATCGCAATCCCGCGGCCGATCCCGCGGCCTGCACCTGTAACCAGCGCTTTTTTTCCCTGCAGTTTCACGTTTCGCATCTCCTTTTGCCGTTCAAATCATCTGTCGGAATATGTACCGGCTCTTTTGATGTGTCTATCCTATCAAACTTATTAAATTTAGTCAATATATTTTGAATTATTTAATAATTTTTAGTCGCTTTCGATAATAAACCCATGCATATTTTGTGCTAAATATCTATATATACTCTTATGATACAGCATTAAATATACACAATGCAGTTTATTCGCCCGCTCCTTCTATAGCTCAATTTTAGTTCCGCCACAATTATTTAATAATTTTATCTCGCGTTATTTAGCAATCTATCCAGACAACCGGATTGAATCTGGCTCAATTGCTTTTGAATCTCCACCGGGCGCCAATCCCACCATTTTGCCTGCACCAGAGCTGCAATTTGCTCATCTGGAAAGCGTTTGCGAATTGCCTTTGCCGGTACACCGCCCACAATGGTATAGGGAGCTACATCCTGTGTCACGACGGCACGGGCACCAATGATTGCACCGTCCCCTATTGTAACGCCAGCCATGATGACTGCTTCATAGCCGACCCACACGTCATTGCCGATGTGTATGTCACCTTTCTGATCCCAAGCCGTTGTGATATCGCACACAGATAGACCCCATTCTTCAAAAAATATGGGGAATGGATAGGTGGAGAGCGATGTCTGCGCATGGTGGGCGCTGGTCAATAAAAATTTCGCGCCGCAGGCGATGGAACAGAACTTTCCGATCACCAGCTTGTCCCGATTGATCGGATAGTGGTACAATACATTGTTCTTTTCAAACTGGCACGGATCGTTTACAAAATCGTTATAAATCGTAAAGTCACCGATGACGATGTTGGGATTTGTCACAACATTTTTCAAGTAAACCGTTTGCAGATCATTTGTGCGCGGATAAATTTTATTCGGGTTCATAGGTCCTTCTCCTCTCTTGCCAGCTATACAAATTGGTATTTTTTAAATTGTGTCCAATTGCTGTTTTTTATGCAATAGACCGCCTGCTCTTCTGCCGCGTAGACAAACGAAACCCGTGTGGCCCATGCCCCCTTTTGTCGGACAGACCAGAGAACCGAAAAAGCATCGGCGACTGTAAAGCGGTTGTCATAGGCGCCCAGCAGCTGCGCGGCCCGTTCGTAGCGGTCATCCCCTGGGACAACAAACGGCTGGGTGCTCTCCGGCGAAAGCAGCGAATAATTGGTGACCAGCGAATAGCGCCCGGTATCCTCACGCCAACCCAGACCGGGCTCCAGAAGCAGGGTACGCCCCTGCCGGTCGGACAACATGGCCTGCATGGTCGCGTCCGGCGCATAGACAATTTTTTTGGTGCGGGCAATATCCACAACCTCATCCAAGCTAATTTGCGCCCGAATAAACCGTTCGGTGATCTCGGCAATGGTCACGCACTGACGGTTGCTTTGAAACGCCCCGGCCGGGTTGCCATGGACATACAGCAGCGTTCCAACATTGCCATTTCGATGTACACCATGATAGGCATGGCGCACACCATCCGGTCGTAGAATGCCGATATAGAAGCAATCCGGTTCTTTGATGACCTGATGGTCCCATACAGCCAGGTCGATGTCAAAATTAAACCCGGTAATGACCTGGTCCCCCCGGTAGACAAATCGAGTACACATATGTTTTCCTCCCTTGAAACTGACGTTTTTCTTTTATCGTACCGCCATGGGAACCATTTTTCCATTCACCAAACAGCACCGAATCAATTTGTACACACGAAAAAAGCAGGGGCTGCGCTATTGCAACCCCTGCCGCTTATCTTCGGTATAAAATTTTTCGAATGGCATGTACTGACAAGCAGTACTGTTCGGCCAACCGCTCCACCGGGGCTCCGCCATGGTAATCCTCGATGATCTGGCGATTTCGCCGCTGCAATTCTTTCCGGTAACCGGATACCTCTCCCCATTGTTTGGGCCGTGTCTGGTCGGCGGGGACATAGATGTAACCCCCTTGGATGTAGCATTGCAGCTCTTTGACCAGCGTCTCGGGAAGAAGGGCCTTGGCATTGATATATTTCATGCGAGCTTTCCTCCTTGTGATTGACATCCAAGTGGCAAAGCCAGCATTTGATTCCTGCGACAATCTTTACTCCATGCAAACGTCGCAATCCACTGGCCTTGCATGGAGCCCTACTTCGTTGCGCTTTGTCATCCATCTCTCCTCTTTCTTGCTCATACGAAAAAAGGACGAAAGCGCTATGCCTTCGTCCTTTGTCGGTGTGCGCGCCGAGTTATCTTCCCAGGCCGTCTCCAGCCAAGTATTGTCACCGTTTGCGAGCTTAACTACTGTGTTCGGGATGGGAACAGGTGTACCCTCGCCACCATTGA
>CAJFUJ010000061.1 GCA_904420185.1 uncultured Butyricicoccus sp.
CGCGTAGTTGACATAGTCGTTGCCCAGGACGATTACTTTGGATTGTGCATTGCTATTTATAATAACCTGCATATAAATTTCCACATTCTCAAATCCAAATCCCCGCATGGGAAGGATGGTTCTATATTCGTTATATTTGCTAAGGCATTTCAAAATTCTTTCCCCATCGTATGCGGTTAAATGTTCTATTTCAGGTTCGCCGCTTTCAAAATTTTTATTATATTGGACATAGCCGACCAAGCTGGTATCGATCGCATTTTCATCTACAAGCGGCATTGGCAAAAAGAAAATGATGAGGCCGCAAATGAGAGCTATCATGCGTATCCGTTTTTTCATCGGTTTCATCATTCCCTTCCCATCCGTTATCCTCCGCGCAAGAATCCCTGCTCTGTCCGCCTTTAAACCGGGCGGTCCGGCTAGTGGGCTGCCGGCTGCAAGGTCGACAGATAGGCAAACAGGGTTTGATAGACCTGCTGCCCACCTGGCACGACGCCAGATACAGTGTCACCCGCGCGCTGCAATTTCTGCGCCTTTTATCCGGATGACTTGCCTAAAGTATACCGGCTTTCCCTGTAAAAATCCATTCTCGTTTTTCATAAATTGACACAAAAAACTTTGTACAAACTTTTTTCACGAATTCTGTCACAAAACACCCCTTTCAAACGTGTATATAAGTAGGGGGGTCTGCGCTTTTTTCCTGTCCCAAAAAAATTTCCGCAAGGGCTTGACAAGTGCCGTTAGCGGTTGTATTATTGTATTAACCACTTAGTACAATCACACAAAAGGAGGAACGGCAATGAATTGGAATCTACGGGATGACCGGCCGATTTGGGTGCAGCTGACCGAACAGCTCACCTTGCGCATTGTATCGGGCGAATACGCGCCAGGAGCCGCCCTGCCCCCGGTGCGCTCGCTGGCGGCCGAAGCGGGGGTCAACCCCAACACCATGCAGCGCGCACTGGCCGAGCTGGAAAACCAGGGTTTAGCCGAATCCCGGCGCACGGCCGGGCGGACGGTGACCGAAGACCTGCAGCGCATCCAAGAAACCCGGCGCAAGCTGGCGTTTGGGCGGCTGGAAGAATTTTTCGCATCTATGCGCGCGCTCGGCTACACCGACGAGCAGACCCGCGCGCTGCTCACAGAGTGGGAAAAGGAGGACCAAGCATGAACGACACATTGATTGTAGCCCAAGGGCTGACCAAAACCTATAACGCCATCCCTGCGCTCGACCACATCGACCTGACGGTGGGCAGCGGCCGCATTGTTGGCCTGTTGGGACCCAACGGCTCGGGCAAAACCACCCTTATCAAGCTGTTATGCGGCCTGTTGCAGCCGACCACCGGCCTGCTGACCGTGGATGGCCACGCGCCGGGCATCTACACCAAGAGCATCATCTCGTATCTGCCCGACCGGATGTACTTCGCCGACTGGATGAAAACCAACGACCTGATTGACTTTTTCGCCGATTTCTACCAGGACTTCGACCGGAAAAAGGCCATGGAAATGCTGGCCACCCTGCACATCGGCCCCAACGAACGGCTCAAGACCCTGTCCAAGGGCACCAAGGAAAAGGTGCAGCTCGCGCTCATCATGAGCCGGCAGGCCAAGCTCTACCTGCTTGACGAGCCAATCGCTGGCGTGGACCCGGCAGCGCGCGACTTCATTTTGAACACCATTTTGACCAACTACAATGAAAACGGCACCGTACTGCTGTCCACCCACCTGATCGCCGACATCGAGCGGGTACTCGACGAGGTCATCTTCCTGCAGATCGGCCATGTGGTCCGGCACGATACGGTGGACAACATCCGCGAAAACGAGGGCAAATCGGTCGATCAGCTGTTCCGTGAGATCTTTGCCTACGGTATTTGAGAAAGGGGGAATTTTTATGTACCGCAAGCTTTGCAAATATGAATTCAAATCCATTGGGCGCACCCTGCTGCCCATCTATCTGGCGGTGATTGTGGTTTCCATCATCAATGCGTTTTCTATGAGCGTATCGCAGCAGTTCACCGACGGGTTCGCTTTTTCGTCGGGCGGCGCGCTGCAAGATATTTTGGGGCTGCTGCAGGTCGTGTTCGTATTCGCCTACTTCGCCCTGCTGTGCGCGCTGTTTGTGCTGACCTTGGTCATCATCATCCAGCGGTTTTACAAGGGCCTTTTGTGCGACGAAGGGTATTTGATGTTCACCCTGCCGGTCAAGACCTGGCATCTGATCGCTTCCAAGGCCACCGCAGCGCTGGTGATGTCCATCCTCAGCGCGATTGCGGCCATGATTTCGATCTTCATCCTGGCCACGGGCGCCATGTCCGACCCGGCGAATTTTCTCTTCTCCCTCATCAACCCGAAAAACTGGGCCATGTTCTTCTATGACGCCAGCACGGTTTCGCCGCTTTGGCCGCTGTATGCCCTGGAGCTGTTGGCGCTGCTCATCGTCGGCGCACTCGCTTCGCTGTTTCACATCTATGTGTCCCTGGCGCTGGGGCATCTGTTCAAAAAGCACCGCATTTTGCTGGCGATTGTGGCCTATATCGTCATTTCGATGGCGCTGAGCTTTTTGAGCGGCATGGGCCTGATCGTGCTGGGCAGCTGGCTGGAGTTTGTGGTCGTGCTTCCGCTGACCGGCAACGCAGCGGCGCAGCTGGTGATTGGCGGGATGCTCGTTTGGAGCTTGCTGCAGCTGGTTGCCTTCTTCATTGGCACCGAACGCATTTTGTCCAAAAAGCTCAATCTCGAATAAACGCATTCCCAATGGCGTGGGAGCCTGGGCAAGGTGGCGGCCTTGTCCAGGCTATTTTTCATAACTTTTTGCAGCTCCGGCCGGGCTTTTTTTCTTGGGCGCATCCTGCTTTTTGTTTGCATCCGCTTGTGAATCCGGCTATAATAAAAAAAGATACTTGTATTCTGAAGATTGTGGAGGTCAATGCTCCTATGAAAGATGGATTTTTAAAAGTTGCAGCTGCCACACCCCGTATTCGCGTGGCCGACTGCTCGTATAACGCCTCGCGTGTGGAAGCTATGGCGGCAGAAGCGGCCGAACACGGGGCCGCACTGCTGGTGTTCCCCGAATTGTGCCTGACCGGCTACACCTGCGGCGATTTGTTTTTGCAGGACAGCCTGCTGCAAGGTGCAGAGCAGGCGCTGGCGCGCGTTATCGACGCTTCGGCGCGGCACGCAGTTTTGCTGGTTGTCGGCCTGCCTTTCCGGCTGGACGGCGCGCTTTATAATGTGGCGGCTGTCGTTTGCCGCGGCAAGCTGCTCGGTTTGGTCCCCAAGCACAGCATCCCCAATTATGGGGAATTCTATGAAGCCCGGCATTTTACCTCTGGACGGGGCATT
This sequence comes from uncultured Butyricicoccus sp., assembly GCA_904420185.1. Taxonomy (GTDB): domain Bacteria; phylum Bacillota; class Clostridia; order Oscillospirales; family Butyricicoccaceae; genus Butyricicoccus_B. The sequence goes on from CAJFUJ010000061.1 coordinate 3,340, forward strand.
GCGCCCATGCCCGTGCACATCTGCGGGCAGGACACCTGGTTTGGCGACGGGTTGCTGTTCCGCTGCAACGATTTGCCGGCCTTTGTGCTCGGCTGCGAAATCTGTGAGGATTTGTGGGTCGCCGACCCGCCCAGCGCCCGGCTGGCCGCCGCCGGGGCGACTGTCATCGCCAACCCCTCGGCATCGGATGAAACCATCGGCAAAGCGGCCTACCGCCGCGAGCTGGTTCGCAGCCATTCGGCCCGGCTGCTGTGCGGCTATGTGTACGCCGATGCTGGTATGGGCGAATCCACCCAGGACCTGATCTTCTCCGGCCACGACCTGATCGCCGAAAATGGCGGCATTTTGGCCGAAAGTAAGCGGTTTTCTACCGGTATCCTGTATTCTGAGCTGGATTTGTCCCGGCTGCTGCACGAGCGCCGCCGCATGAACACCTTTGCTTCCCAGCCAGGCACCTATACCGAAGTGCAGTTTGATCTGCCGCTGCGCGACACCGTGCTCACCCGTCCCTTTGCGCAGACGCCCTTTGTCCCGTCTGACAAAGCCGACCTGGAAAACCGCTGCGAGGAAATCCTGCATATGCAGGCCACCGGCTTGGCTACCCGGATGCAGCACACCCGCTGCAAAACCGCAGTGATCGGTTTGTCCGGGGGCTTGGACTCCACGCTGGCGCTGATCGTCACCGTACACGCCTTTGACCTGCTTGGCCTGGACCGCAGCGGCATCCATGCGGTGACCATGCCCTGCTTTGGCACAACCACCCGCACCAAATCCAACGCCATGCGCCTGGCCGAGGGCTATGGTGCAACGCTGCACACGGTGGATATCAAGGATGCAGTCAGCCAGCATTTCAAAGATATTGGCCACACTTGGGAAAACCACAACGTGACCTTTGAAAATGCCCAGGCGCGGATGCGCACCCTGGTGCTCATGGATCTGGCCAATGAAATGGGCGGTTTAGTCATCGGCACCGGCGACTTAAGCGAGCTTGCGCTGGGCTGGGCGACCTACAATGGCGACCATATGTCCATGTATGGCGTCAACGCTTCCATCCCCAAAACCCTGGTGCGGTATTTGACCGCTTATGAGGCCGCCCACGCGCCTGAAGAACTGCGCAGCATCCTGGTCGATGTGCTGAATACCCCGGTCTCCCCTGAACTTCTGCCGCCCAAAGACGGCGAAATCAGTCAGAAAACCGAAGAATTGGTCGGCCCGTATGAACTGCACGATTTCTTCTTATATTATATGGTACGGTTTGGTTATGCGCCGCGCAAAATCTTCCGCGTAGCCCGGTTGGCCTTTGCCGGTGTCTACGATGACGAAACCATCAAAAAATGGCTGGTTACCTTTATCCGCCGTTTCTTTAACCAACAATTCAAGCGTTCCTGCCTACCTGACGGCCCCAAGGTTGGTTCGGTCACCCTATCTCCGCGCGGCGATTGGCGTATGCCGAGCGATGCGGTCAGCGAACTATGGCTGAGTGAGGCGGAAAGCTTATAAATTATACATTCTCCATCCGGCGCAGTATTAAGAAAGAAGGAATCTATATGGCAACCGAAGTTGTTGCGGCACTCATCCGCCAAAACGACAAATTCCTCATCTGCCAGCGTCCGGCACATCAATCACACAGCCTACAATGGGAATTTGTCGGCGGTAAGATCGAACCCGGCGAAACCCCTGAACAAGCGCTTGTCCGCGAATGCCAAGAAGAATTGGCGATCACCGTGCGGGTTGGCAGCCTATTTATGGAAGTCACCCATACCTATCCCGATAAGACCATTCATCTGCGGCTTTACAACGCGGAAATCCTTGCGGGGACGCCGCAGCGTATTGAGCCTGCTGACATCCGATGGGTCACTCCAGCCGAAGCGCTGTCCTATCCCTTCTGTGAGGCCGACACCGCCATTTTGGAGCGCTTGCAGCAACCGTGACCTGGTCACGGTGCGCACCGCCGGAGTTTGGTATCCTATTGCCATCAAGAAAACCGTCCGCTTCCACTGGCGGGCCATTTGGGAGGAATGAAGGATGCCGCAAACCCGTTTGCGCCGCGCGCGCCAAGCCATTGTAGACCAAGACCTATGTGTTGCCTGCGGCTGCTGCATGAAAGCCTGTCCACGCGCCGCTATCCAGGTTCAAAAAGGCGTATATGCCGTAGTAGACGCGGCCTTATGCGTTGGCTGCGGCCTATGCGCCAAGGCCTGCCCGGCTTCGGTGATCTCTGTCGGGGAGGTTGCCATATGAAAAAGCATTGGTACGATTATCTGTGGATTTTTTCGTCTGTCTATCTCATCCTCGGCTTTTTTAATATCCTATTCGCCTGGCTGGGGATGCTGTGTTTTCTCATCCCGCTGGTGATCGCCACAGCCGGCGGCGGCAAGGCCTATTGCAACCGTTACTGCGGCCGCGGCCAGCTGTTTTCGCTGCTGGGCGGCAAATTGGGGCTGTCCCGCAACAAACAAATCCCCGCCTTTTTGCACAGCAAATGGTTCCGGTATGGGTTCCTGGCCTTTTTCATGGCCATGTTCCTGGTGATGCTCTTCAACACCTACCTGGTGTTTGCGGGCGCGCAGGACCTGCGCCAAGCGGTCACCCTGCTTTGGACCTTCCGCCTGCCCTGGCACTGGGCCTATCACGGCACGCTGTTTGCCCCCTGGGTTGCCCAGTTTGCCTTTGGGTTTTACAGTGTGATGCTCACCTCGACCGTGCTGGGACTTGCCACCATGGCACTGTTCAAACCGCGGGCTTGGTGCGTGTACTGTCCCATGGGGACCATGACCCAACTGATTTGCAAGGCCAAAAACCAGTGACTTGATCACGGTATTTTCATCCCATACCGGGTATACTAAAAGCATACAAAAACTTCTCCACTGAAAGGGGCAATTGATATGTCGATTCTTCATATTACCAAGGACAATTTCCAAGCCGAAGTGCTGCAATCCGACCGTCCGGTTCTGTTGGATTTCTGGGCATCCTGGTGCGGCCCCTGCCGCATGGTCGCGCCCATCCTGGAGGAAATCGCAGCCGAAACCGACCGTTTTTACATTGGTAAGATCGATGTGGACGCCGAGCCCGAGCTGGCCGCACAGTTCCGCATCATGAGCATCCCGACACTTATCGTCATTCAGAACGGCCAGGTAGTCAATCAGGCGGTTGGCGCACGTGGCAAAGAGGATATCCTCAGCATGATTCCCTAAACCAATCTCCTACTCCCCGAGTAATTCCTTACACAAAAACCCAAAATGCCGCGGTTCCCTTTCGGGTACCTGCGGCATTTTGGGTTTTTATTGCGCCAGTGTCCGCAGCCGTTTTCGGTCCAACAGCTGCACTGTCCCGCGCGACAGGCGCACCAGCCCTTCGGACTGGAAATATTTGAGCATCCGCGTAACCACCTCGCGGGCCGAACCCATGTGGGCGGCGATTTTTTCGTGGGTGATGGCCAGGGTGTCGCTCTGCTCAACCTGGCTCTCCTCCAACAGGAAGTCGGCCAGGCGGCTGTCAAACCGCTTGAACAAAATCTGATCCATCCGCCACATAATTTCCGACAGGCGGGTGGCCATGAGTTCGTTGGTGTAATTGGCTGCTGCGGCCGATTGCTGCATGATCTCTTGATACAGCCCCGCCGGGATGACCCACAGCGCCGCATCGGTTTCGGCTTCGATCACCACGTCGAATTGCAGGCTGGCCATCATGCAGGAGGCCGAAAACAGGCAGATATCCCCTTCAAACAGGCGGTAGAGGGTGACCTCCTTGCCCTCTTCCGAGCGCATAAACGCGCGCAGCCGTCCCGACTGCACGACCAGCAACCCCACGCAGTCGGCTGACCCGTTGTGCAGCACCGTCCCTTTGGCGACCTGGCGCAGCGTGGCCGCATCTTGCAGGCGCTGCTGCTGCGCGGGCGTCAGCTTATCCCAAATCGGAAAATATTGTTCCAGCGGCATGATGTCCGCCTCCCCTTGGCTTTTTCTTTATCATAGCATACCGCGCGGCGGCTGCACAACCCCGCCGCCCGACACTTTTTCCAAAAAATCGCGCGGATTTTGGCGCAGACTCTATATTTTCCCTGCGTAATATGGTATGATAAAATCGATTATACGGTGGGAGCCCTAAGCAAGGAGTGGTTGTGATGAGAAAAACCGGTTCGCGGCTGTTTTTGGCGGCCATGACGCTTGTGTGCCTGTGGGGCGCGTACCACTGCCCGACCCAGCCGGTTCTGCCGGACGCTTCGGACGATCTCTACTTCGATGTCATCCGCTTGGACTACCAATCCTACAATGCACCTTGGCGCGCCTCGGGCGGGCATACCATCGCCGGGCTGGAAGCCGAAACCCTGCTTGCACTGCTGCAGGCGGGCAAATTGCAGCCCTCTTTGGGGTTCGACGCGCAGACCTCAGTCCAGGCCCGCTCGGGCGACGTCATTTTCTATTGCCCCCTGTACCACACCGGCGATGTCAGCCAGCGCATGGAGCTGCGCCTGTATCAGCTCGCCGGGCAGACCAAGGGCTATCTGTATCTGCCGGATGGGACGTGCTATGCGCTGGAACCCACCGCGCCGCTGCTCGAATTTGTGAAGGCCCGCATCTGAGCCATGTGCGCTTCCCTGCCCGCCGGGGCAGGGAATTTTTACAGGCCGTTTTCATTTTTTGTCGCGCTTCGTGCTATAATAAGGCATAGTGGGCGCTGGTGCGCCGAATTTGCAAAAGAAGGTGCTGTTTTATGAGTCAATCTCTTCCGGCGCGCGCCGATGTGGACGTGCGCTTTACCTGGAACCTAAACGATATTTACCCAAATGATGACGCCTGGCGGGCCGCGCTGACCGAGGTGCGCGGCGCCGGGGACCGGCTGCGCGCCTTCCAAGGGCGCCTGGGCGAAAGCGCGCAGACCCTGCTCGAACTGTTCCGCCTGGAGGACGAACTCTCCCAAACACTGGACAAGCTGGGCAACTACGCCCGCCGCAAGGCCGATGAGGACACCCGCAACCCGGTCTATCAGGAGATGAGCGCGCAATTCATGCACCTGGCGGTCGAGTTGAGCCAGGCGTCCGCCTTTGAAACGCCCGAACTGCTCGCCATCCCGGCGGACACGCTGGACGGCTTCTTTGCCGCCGAACCGGCGCTCGAGCACTACCGGCTGGCCATCACCCGCATCCGCCGCCAAAAAGAACATACCCTGTCCCCCGAATGCGAAGCCCTGCTGGCCGCCGCAGGCCCCATGAGCCAAGCGCCGGACGATATCTTCTCCATGCTCAACGACGCCGACATGACCTTCCCGGACGCCGTGGACGGCCAAAATGTGCCCCATCCGGTCACCCATGGCACCTTTGTGCCGCTGCTGCAATCGCCCGACCGCGCGCTGCGCCAGTCGGCCTTCCGGTCGCTGTACAGCGTATATGGCCAGTTCCGCAACACCTCGGCCGCCATCCTGTCCAGCCAGATGAAGCAGCTGCAATTCTTCGCCAATGCACGCAACTACCCCTCCGCCCTGCACGCGGCCCTGGACCAGACTGAGGTACCGGTGGACATCTACCACAACCTGATCGCCACCGTACACAACCATCTGCCCGCCATGCACCGCTATGTCCGGCTGCGCAAGCGCCTGCTCGGGGTGGACGCGCTGCATTTTTACGACCTCTACACCCCCATGGTCGCAGACCAGGACGTCAAAGTCGATTACGAGCAGGCCAAACAGACCGCCCTGGCCGCTTTGGCCCCCCTGGGCGAAAGCTATTTGAACCTGCTGCGCGAGGGCTTTGACAACCGCTGGATCGACGTATACGAAAACCAAGGCAAGCGTTCGGGCGCCTATTCGGCGGGCGCGTATGGCGTGCACCCCTATGTGCTGCTCAACTACACCGACACGCTCGACGATATGTTCACGCTGGTGCACGAAATGGGCCATGCACTGCACTCCTACCTGTCCAACAAGCACCAGTCGGTCACCTACGCCAACTATGTCATCTTTGTCGCCGAGGTGGCCTCCACCTGCAACGAAGCCCTGCTCATGCAGCACCTGCTCCAGACCACCACCGACAAGCGCCGCCGGGCCTATCTTATCAACCATTTCCTCGAGCAGTTCCGCGGCACCCTGTACCGGCAGACCATGTTCGCTGAATTCGAACTGTGGTGCAGCGAACAGATCCGCGCCGGGGAGGCGCTGACCGCCGAAGCACTGTCGGCCAAGTACCAGGCGCTCAACCGCGCCTACTACGGCGAGGACATCGTCCTGGACGAGGAAATCGCACTCGAATGGGCGCGTATCCCGCATTTCTACTACGATTTCTACGTCTATCAGTACGCGACCGGCTTTGCCGCAGCGATTGCGCTGTCCCAGCGCATTTTGCACGAAGGCCAACCGGCGGTGGACGATTACCTTCGCTTTTTATCCGGCGGCTGCTCGGCCGATCCGGTGACCCTGCTCAAAGGTGCAGGTGTGGATATGGCATCCCCTGCCCCGATTGCCCAGGCGCTCGAACGGTTCGACGCGCTGATCGGCGAACTGGAAATCCTTTGCAACGAATAAAATCAGAAACAAAACCTAAGGGCTGTTTGGAAACAGCGAAGGCCGGCTCGTCCTTGTGAGCCGGCCTTCGCCATGCACCAAATAAACGACAAAACCCACCATCCTGGAATGCAAATTCCAGGACAGTGAGTTTTCGGTCAAGCCTTTTTCAAAAGGCTTGCGGGGTCCAGGGGCAGAGCCCCTGGCGGGGGTGCAGGGGGCTGGCCCCCTGCGGAACGTTATGCGTGATTGCTCAGGCAATCGATCACAAATTGGGGATCGTTGGTGGTCTTGAGGGTGTGCAGGACGTCCTCGTCCTCCAAGGCGGTGCAGATCCCAGCCAGCAGGTCCAGGTGTTCGTCGCCCACACCTGCGATGCCGAAGATCAGCTGGGCTTTTTCCTCACCGAAATCCACACCCTGTGGATATTGCAGCAGGACAACACCCGATTTTTTGACACGAGCCTTTTCCTCACTGGTGCCGTGTGGGATGGCGACACCCATACCCATGTAGGTGGTGACCAACTTTTCGCGCTCGATCATGGCGTCGATGTACGACTCATCTACACATCCCATATCGACCAGCAAGCGGCCTGCCGTGCGGATGGCTTCCTCCTTGGACACCGGTTCCAGCCCCAGCTTGATGCCCTCGGGGCGGATCAGGCTTGGACGGGCTTGGTCCGGCTGGTCGGATGCTTGTGCCGGGGACTCTGCCGGTTGGTCGGCCGGTGCATCGGCCGGCTTGTCGGCTGTCAGCTGTTCATAGAGCTGGTCGAGGTTGGGATCGGCCAGGAAGTTTGCCAGCGTAACCAGCTGGGCCTGGGGTGCGCTGCGGCGGGCGCGGTCGGCCAGAATCTGCTGGCAGACCACAATATCGGCGTCCGCCGGGATGTTGTCCACGCTGGTGTTGGTGACAATGAGATCGGGGCGTTCGCCCTTGATGCGGTTGCGGAACTTGGTCGCGCCCATGGCCGACGAGCCCATGCCCGCGTCGCAGGCAAAGATAACCTTGTGCACCTGCGCGCCCTGTTTTACAGCCCCCGTATCCGCCGGGAGTGGTTGGCCCTTGGCCTCGGCCTTCATGGCCTGCATCTTGCTTTGGGCTTCGTCCAGGTTCTTGGCGCCCGCCATTTTGACAATGGGCGCGGCGATAACAAAGGATACGGCCGCCGCAATGGCCACGCCGATGATGCTGATAAAGATGCTGTCGCGCGGGCTCATCATGATAAAGGCAATGATGGAACCGGGTGCCGCCGGGCCGTTCAGGCCCGCGCCGGTGATCGAGAAGAAGAAAATGGCGCACATGTTGCCGACAATCGGCGCAAGGATGACCGCCGGGTTCATGAGGATGTACGGGAAGTAGATCTCATGGATACCACCAAAGAATTGGATGATGATTGCGCCCGGCGCAGAATCCCGGGTGGTGCGGTCCTTGGAAAAGATCCAATAGGCAAGCAGTACGCCGAGGCCGGGGCCGGGGTTGGTTTCCAGCATGTACATGATCGACTTGCCGGCCTCTGCGACCTGCTCGGCGCCGATTGGGGTGAAAACGCCGTGGTTGATGGCATTGTTGAGGAACAGAACCTTGGCAGGCTCCAGGAAGATGGATACGAGCGGCAGCAGGCTGTGCGAAATCAGGAAGCTGACGCCTGCCGAAAGAACCGTCAGGATGGCGCTCATAACCGGGCCGACTGCGTAGTAACCCAAAATGGCCATAATCATGCCGAAAATGCCGACCGAGAAGTTGTTGATCAACATCTCAAAGCCCGCAGGCATCCGGTTTTCCATAACCTTGTCAAACTGCTTGATGACCCAGCCCGCCAATGGGCCCATGATCATCGCGCCCATGAGCATGGGCTGGCCTTCGGTGCCACCGACGCCCGCAATACAGCCCATGACGGCAATGGCGCCCATCACGCGGCCGCGGTCGCCGCCGACCATCTTACCGCCTTGGGCGGCAATCAGGATGGGCAGCAGATAGGTAAGCATGTACGGCTGGATGGACGCCAACCTTTCGTTGGGGAACCAGCCTTTTTCAATAAACAGTGCGGTGATAAAGCCCCAGGCAATAAATGCACCGATGTTGGGCATGACCATCCCGCTCAGGAATTTGCCGAATCTGGCAATTGCGTTTTTCATACGCAAGGCAACTCCTTTCCTCTCATCTCGTTTTCTCTTGGTTTTCTTTTGGCTTTCGTTTTATATATTCATTGTACTGTCTGCTTGCCTGCTTTGCAAGCAATAGATTTGGCAACATTGTCCCCGCGTGCTGATGCCAAGCTGTTCTTTATCAGCATTTTTCCTAAATTCCCTTGGGAATGTCTATGCATTCCGCCGAAAAAAACATCCCATCGGCCGATGAGATCACCATTTGGCACCATTCGATCGGACCAAATTTGGATCGTAGCGCGCGATCTGCAAAATCCATGGATTTTGCAAACACTTTTGGGATCTTCCAATCGTGGTTTCTCACGGAAGTCTATTTTTTCCCTATCCACACTTCCAGTAAATATGGTATAATATCAACAGAGATTCTTGCATTTTGGGAAAAGGGGGAACTGCTATGAACCGCCAATTGCCGGTGCTCAGCGCCAACGGCAGCCGGCTGCTGCGCAAACTCAGCGAACTACCGCCGGTTTGGTTTACCGCAGCAGCGTTGGCTGAAAGCATTGGGGTGAGCCGGCGCACCGTCATGCGCGAATTGCCAGGTATGGAAAAATGGCTGGAAGCTGCCGGGTTCCACCTCATCCGCAGCCCCGGACAGGGGGTCCGCTTGGAAGAGGGCGCTGGGCGGCGCGCTGAGCTGCGCGCGCTGCTGGATAGCAAACAAATTGTTCCCTCACGGTCTGAGCGTATCGATCAGCTGTTGGTCCTGCTTTTCTCGGCTGGCGAACCAGTCAAAACCACTTATTTGGCGCATATGTTGCAGGTCTCTGAGCATACTTTGTCCAGTGACCTAAACGTGGCAGCCGATTGGCTGCTGGCCCGCGGCGTCACATTGCGGCGTCGGTCGGGTGTGGGTGTATGGTTGGAAGGTACACCCGAAAGCCTGCGCCGTGCGCTTGGTGTGCGCCTTCGGCCGCAGCTTGCACAGATGGATTGGCAGAAATTTTTGTCCGACGCGCATACGCCCTTGTCGCTGCTCGACCAGGAAGACACCCGGGCTGTGGTCAGCGTGCTGCTGGCATTTGAACAAAAGACCACCTTTTGCTTTAGCGACAGCGCCTTCCTCTCCATGGTTTTGCATTTAACACTCCTCGCCGGGCAGGTGCGCGCCGGCTCTCTTCCCCAACCAGATCCTGCATCCGACTCTGCCGGGGATGCCGCTGCCCTACGCCGCGAACTGGAACAAGCGCTCGGCTTACGCCTACCGGATGGTGAAACCGACTATTTAAAGCACTGCTTACAGGCGGCCTCCGGCCGCCAGGACTGGGATGATCCTGCGCAAATGCAGATTCGCTATTTGGCTTCCCTGCTCATCCGGGGCATGGAGCGTGAAACCGGCGTGGAATTGACCGGCTTTTCTTCACTGCGCGAAGATCTCTGCGCCCATTTACGCCCCATGTTGCTGCGGATTACCCGCGGCGAACGCATTGAAAATGCCCAGCTGCTCCCTATGCAGGAACAATATCCTGCCCTCTGGCAAGCCATGCGGCGGGTGTGTGCAGAAACGGCTGCCGCACTTGCCCTGCCGCCGATTCCAGACGAGGAGGCTTGTTTTTTGGCCATGCATTTTGGCGCGGTGCTCGAGGAGTGCGAACGAACCCAGCGGCGCTTGCATGCAGTTGTCGTTTGCCCGAGCGGGATGGCGACCAGCCGGTTTTTGACCAGCCAGCTGGACCGCGAGGTCCCCGAAATCACTGTGGACCGCATGTGTGCTATGCGCAGTCTGGATGTGGACGACCTGCGCCGGCACGGCGTGGATTTAATCATCTCGACGGTACCGCTGCAAATCGACTTTCCCCATATTGTAGTCGGCGCTGTGCTGCAAGAAAAGGACCGCATCCAGCTGCGCGATGCAGTTGAAAATTTCCAGCGTCCCACAGCTCCTGTCCGGCAGACCATTGCACCTGCGGCCGATGTGCGGTACACAGGCGCATTGAGCGCCTGTATTCTCAGCCTGCTGGATACAGTTGCTACCCGCACAGTAGATGCACCCCGCACACGTATGGATCTCATTTGTGCAGCAGCCCGTCTGTTCTGCACCTCCTCTGCCGGTGCCGAACAGGTGGAGCAGGCACTGCTGCGCCGCGAAAATCTGGGGGACACCCTTTTACCCCCCTTGCAGGCACTGCTGCTGCACTGTAAAACCGATGCCATAGAAGGTTGCCGTCTGGGCTACCTCAAAGCCACGCCGCCGTTTTATGAGGGAGAAAACCGTATCGAAGGCGCAATCGTCATGTTAGCCCCCACCCAGGGTGAAGAGGTTTGGCAGCCGGTTATGCAGGAGGTCAGCGCGCTTCTCATCGACCAGCCGGTGCTGCGCGATGCCTTATATGCCGGCGAACCGGCGCGTGCCGCTGCGTTACTGGAAAACTTTTTAAGCCGCCGTTTTTGCCGGGAGCTGAGCCGCCGGACTCCGCGGCCCTGATCGATATGCCCTGGGAAATATTTTTTAGCGCTGTCCATTTTGGGTGGCGCTTTTTTTGTGCGCCCTATACAAAAACATCCTTTAAAAATTGTTATTTCAACAGTTGCAAAGATCATTTTCTGTTGTTATAATAATCATAGGCTTTCGTTTTAAATATTTCGGCTGGGCGTTTTACCGGCAGGAGGTAATCATGTGATTTATACAGTAACCCTGAACCCTGCGCTCGACAAAACGGTCGAGATCCCCAATTTTTCGCTCGACGCGGTCAACCGCATCGCAAAAATGCGTACCGACCCCGGCGGCAAGGGGCTGAATGTATCCAAGGTCATCGCCAAACTGGGCGGAACCAGCACGGCACTCGGTGTTCTGGGCGGCACAACCGGCCGCCGTATTGCTGATGCAATGGAGGAACTTGGCATTTGTTGCAACTTCACCTTTGTGGAGGGCGAAACCCGCACCAATCTCAAGGTCATCGATCCCCTGCAACACACCAATACTGACCTAAATGAACCCGGCTTACAGGTGGATTCGGGGACGCTTGCGCGGATGCTCGAACGCCTCACCGGGGTGATTGTGCCTGGCGATTTGGTCATTTTGTCGGGCAGCCTGCCACAAGGTGCACCGGTTACAACCTATGGCGACTGGACAGCTGCCTGTCAGGCAGCGGGCGCACGCGTCTTTTTAGATGCGGACGGCGAACCACTCGCCCACGGTCTGGCCGCCAAGCCTTACTTGGTGAAACCCAATCACCATGAGCTATCCCGTCTGACCGGCCGCACCCTGACCTCGGCCGAGGAACTGCTGGCCGCTGCACGCGACATGATTGCAGGCGGCGTAGAGCGCGTGGTCGTATCTATGGGCGGCGACGGTGCGCTGTTTGTAGACCAGGACACCGCCTATCGCGCGGAGGGCCTGGACGTGCCGGTCGGCAGCACAGTCGGCGCAGGCGATAGTATGGTCGCAGCGCTGGCTTATGCCACTGCGCAAGATCTGTCCGCTGGAGACACCGTCCGTTTGGCTGTGGCAACCAGCGCGGCCAACGTCATGTGCAGCGGTTCGCAGGCCGCTGAGCGCAGCGCAGTTGAAAAACTGCTGCCACGCGTTGTGTTCCACCAGCTTTGATCCAGGTTCACTTGTATGATTTTGTGAAGGAGAATTACTATGAAAGCAAAAGCCGTCCGTTTGCACGCTGCCAACGATTTGCGTCTGGAAGAATTTGAGCTGCCCGAAATCCGCGACGATGAGATCCTCGTCAAGGTGGTTTCGGATAGTGTTTGTATGTCCACCTATAAATGCGCCATTTTGGGTACCAAGCACAAGCGCGTACACGAAGACGTGGCCGAACACCCGGCCATTATGGGCCACGAATTTGCAGGCGATATCGTCAAAGTAGGCGCGAAACATGCTGATCGCTTCAAGCCCGGCATGAAATTCACCCTCCAGCCTGCCCTGAACTACAAGGGAACCATGTGGTCGCCCGGTTACTCGTATGAGTTTTTCGGCGGCGACACGACCTATTGCATCATCCCACCCGAGGTAATGGAGCTGGGCTGCCTGCTCGAATACAAAGGCAAGGCGTATTATGAGGCCTCGCTGGCCGAACCAATGAGTTGCAGCATCGGTGCGTTTAACGCCTGCTTCCATACCCAGATGGGGGTTTATACCCACGAAATGGGCATCCGCAAGGGGGGTAAGCTGGCCCTTCTGGCCGCAGCCGGTCCGATGGGCCTGGGTGCGCTGACCTATGCGCTGCACCGCGATGTGCGGCCGTCCATGGTTGTCGTGACCGATATCAACGCCGACCGGTTAGCCCGTGCCGAACAGCTCTTCCCAGTGGAGCAGGCCGCAAAGGATGGCATCGAACTACACTTCGTCAACACCGCCGGCATGGAGGACCCGGCCGCTGTGCTGCGGGATTTGACTGGCGGGACTGGCTTTGACGATGTATTCTGCTATGCGCCGGTTGCCCAGGTCGTCGAGCTGTCGAGCGCTGTGCTAGGCCGCGACGGCTGCCTGAACTTCTTCGCGGGTCCGACCGATCCCAACTTTTCCGCGCCGATCAATTTCTACGACGTCCATTACAATTCCACCCACGTCATCGGCACCACGGGCGGCAACACTGCCGACATGATCGAGTCGCTCGAGCTGACCGCCGCCGGCCGGATCGACCCGTCGGTCATGGTCACCCACATCGGCGGGCTGGACGCCGCCGCCGAAACCACCCTCAACCTGCCCAAGATCCCGGGTGGCAAAAAGCTCATCTACACCCATATCTCCATGCCGCTGACCGCCATCGAGGATTTCCGCGCCAAGGGCGCCGAAGACGAACGCTTTACCGCGCTGGCCGATATCATCGATGCGCATAGCGGGCTGTGGTGTCCGGAGGCTGAGGAATACCTGCTCGCACACTGGGTTCAGTCATAACACCAACGAAAGGGGGCGCGTCCATGCAGCAGCGCCGGAAGGAAATTGTAGACTTTGTCAACGCCTGTGGCACAGTTCGCTTTTCCCAACTGAAAGCACGCTTCCCGCAAGTGTCTGAGATGACTCTACGCACCGATCTAAAGGCACTGGACGATGCCCGCAAGTTGATCCGCATCCATGGCGGCGCAAAATCAGTGGACATGATTGTCGGGACCGACGATTTTTTGCTGCGCCGTGCCCAGCGTTCGGTCCCACAAAAGACGTGCATCGCGCAAAAAGCCCTGACTTTACTGCGCCCTGACTCCACCATCTATCTGGATTCGGGCAGTACAACCACCGCGTTTGCCCGCGTCATCCCGGATGAACGCTATCAAATCTTTACCAATAGCTTGTCTTGTGCGAGCGAGCTGTATCACCTGACCCAGGCGCGCGTTTGTCTGATCGGCGGTCTGCTCAACCGGTATAGCCAAAGCCTTTGTGGCATACAATCCATCGAAGCCATCCGCACCATCCACTTCGATATCGCCTTTTTGGGAACCACCTGTTATTCGGATAAAGCCGGGTTTTCCTGTGGTATGGAGGACGAAGCCCACCTAAAACGGGCGGTCATCGAACAGTCCGAACAGAGCTATGTGCTGATGGATGCCAGCAAGGTGGATTTGACCAGCACGTTTTCCTTTGCGTCGCTGCAAACCGTCACAGGCATTGTATCGGACGGCACGTTGCCCGACACCTTGCTCGCCCGCTGCCGTGAATTAGACAAAAATATTTTATGACTGCTCCCCCGCCCGCCGGATCTTTTACTGTCCGGCGGGCGGGGCTGTTTTGTGCTTTCCCATGATGCGGCGCGCAATCAACCGTTTTTCTGCACACAATTCCCCCGCATAAGCACAGCCTTTGGCCTCTATCTGTGTTATGAAAGAAACGGGAAACTTTGTACAGCGTTTCCCACCGCAAACAGAATCTAAGAGAGAAGAGAGGCTTACTATGATGTCCAACGAAACGTTAATCCATCAAGCTGCCATGGAGATCCTACGCGATACCGGCATCCGGATGCGCAATGTGCAAGCGCTTGACATCTTATCCAAAAACGGCATCCGTGTCGAAAACGAAATCGCTTATTTCACCGAAGAACAAATTATGCACTGGGTCAAGCTGGCGCCTGCCCGCTTTACGCTGTATGGCCGCAATCCACACTATGCCGTGCATTTGGGCGATGGGACGGTCAATCCTGCGCCTACTTATGGTTGTGCTTTTGTTGCCGGGCGCGACGGCGTCCAGCGCCCGGGAACCCTTGACGACTATGTGCGCTGCGCCAAATTGGTGCAGGCCAACCCAGACTATGCCATCAACGGCGGCATTTTGGTGCAGCCCAGCGACGTGCCCGAAGCATCCGCTGCACTGGGTATGTTTTACGCCGCGCTGCTGCATACCGACAAGGTGCTTTTGTTGCCCACCGGCTCCAAAGCCGAAATGGAAGCTATTATGGAAGCCGGGTGTGCGCTCTTCGGTGGTGCACAAGCCCTAGCTGAAAAGCCCCGCATGATTGCCCTGATCAACACCAATTCCCCGCTCTCACTCGATACCACCATGCTGGATTGTCTGATGGTGCTCGCCCGCTATGGGCAGCCGGTGATCCTATCCCCTGCCGCCATGCTGGGTGCCACTGGCCCGCTACCGCTGGCGGGTACACTGGCCAGCGGCACTGCCGAAAACCTCGCCGGCATTGCCCTGGCGCAGATGATCCGTCCAGGTACGCCTGTTGTGTTTGGTATGCAATCGACCGCCGCCGACCTGCGCGACGTATCCTTTGCGTGCAGCGCGCCCGAAGGCACGGTTTTGCAGGGCTTTGGCGCCAAGCTTGCGCAATTTTACGGCCTTCCTTCCCGCGGCGGCGGCAGCCAAACCGACGCGCCCTTCTTAAATATCCAAGCCGGCTATGAATCCATGCTCACCTTCTATTCGGCTTACCGGCATGGCATCAACCTCGTTATGGAAGCCGGCGGTGTGCTGGACAGCGTCAATGCGACCTCAATCGACAAGATGTTATGCGACTTTGAGGTGATCCGGCTGGTCAAGACCGCTTTTGCTCCCCTCCTTGTCGATGAAGAAACTTTGGATTTGGAAGAAATCAAGCAAGCTGCGCACACAGGCAGCTTTTTGGATACCGATTACACCTTGGATCACTTTCGTGATCTATATATCCCGCGGGTTGGCGCACGCAGCGCCAAAAGCCCGACCTATTTCGAGGACAGCTTGGACAGCGAATTGGCCCGCCTTTTGGCCGTCTATGATGCCAACCCGCCCACACTCGATCGGGATCTTCAGCGCCAGGTCCGCACCTGCCTGGAAAAAGGCGGCTTGGACCCGCAAATTCTGGACCAGATCGAACGGTTATAACCGGAAAGCGGTGATCGATTTCCAAAGCACCTATTTGGATGGCTTTATCTAAAATCCATGGACCAATCGTTTCCTGCACGCATGGGGTCTTGCAAAAATATTTTCCTACCCTTTCTCTGCATAGCTTACACAGTTTTACACAAACTAGGGACAACTTGAATTTTAGAAATCCCCGCCTGTCGCAAAACAGCGGGGCTTTCGCCCCAAAGGAGGCTGATTTCCATGGCGCAGCGCATTGGACAACGCACCCTGCGCTTTGACCGCCCGCCGGGGTTGCTCGGCTATGCTGCCGTAGTGGGAAAAAAGGAATCCCATGGCCCCTTACACGGTACGTTCGACGTCGTCGGGCCGGATTCCCACTTTGGACAAAAAAGTTGGGAACTCGCTGAAAGCCAAATGCAAAAAACCGCGCTGCAAACCGCGCTGCAAAAGGCCGGCTATACCCTTGCCGATTTGCAAATGATTTTAGCGGGCGATCTTCTCAACCAGTGCATCGGTTCGGCTTTCGCATCGGTGCAGTCCAATGTCCCCTATCTGGGTTTATACGGCGCATGTTCTACCATGGCTGAGGGGCTCGTGACCGGCGCTTGCATGGTGGACGGCGGTTGCGCCGATCTGCTAGCAGCTGCAGCGTCCTCCCACTTTTGTTCGGCCGAGCGGCAATACCGCTTTCCCCTTGCCTATGGTGGACAGCGACCGCCCACTGCCCAATGGACGGCCACCGCAGCCGGCGCCGTCATCCTCGGCCAGACCAAAAGCCCGCTGCATATTACCCATGCAGTGATTGGCCAGATGGTGGACATGGGTGTCAAAGACGCGAATAATATGGGGGCTGCGATGGCACCTGCTGCCTACCATACCCTGTCCATGCTGCTCGACGACCTGCACGCCCACCCAGCCGATTTTGACTGCATTGTAACCGGCGACCTGGCGGACGTGGGCGCCAGCCTGCTGGTGCGCTTGTTTGAACAAGATGGTGTGGATATTACGCCAGTCTATTCTGACTGCGGGTCCATGCTCTACGGCGATGACCAAGATACCCATGCAGGTGGATCGGGCTGCGGCTGCTCGGCAGCTGTGCTATGCGGCAAACTGCTGCGCGATATGCAGGATGGGACGATCCATCGTCTGATTTTCGCCGGGACGGGCGCACTGATGAGCCCGACCTCCATCCAGCAGGGCCAGTCCATCGCAGGCATTTGCCACGCAGTCGTAATCGAACGGAGGGACTAAATGCACTATATACAAGCCTTTGTAACCGGTGGAATCATCTGTGCGCTGTCACAAATTTTAATCGATAAAACCAAGCTGACCCCGGCGCGCATTTTGGTCAGCTACGTGGTGCTCGGCGTGATTTTGACCGCCGTGGGTGTCTACCAGCCACTTGTCGAATGGGGCGGCGCGGGTGCGACTGTCCCGTTGCTCGGGTTCGGCTATTCCTTGGCCAAGGGCGTGGCCAAAGGGCTGGCCGAAAACGGCCTATTGGGCATTTTCACGGGCGGCGTGACCGGCGCGGCGGGCGGCATTGCAGCTGCTATCGTGTTTGGCTGCCTGTTTGCGTTGCTGTGCAAACCCGCCGACAAGTCCGGCCAATAGCCAATATACCCAACACAGGAAGCAAAATGGCATCCCCTGCACATTGCAAAGGATGCCATTTTATCATTCGCCGCAGTATTTTATCAGCGTCGCACGGATGGCGCCTGGTCCACGCGTAAGCTCAGCAAACATCTCAGTGACCCGGTCAGCCAGGCCAACTTCGTAGAGGTTTGCGCCAAAGATCGGCTTGGACGACAGCAGCGGATACAGTTGCTTTTCTTTCGCTGGTTCTCCGCCCAACGTAATCCCATCCAGCAGCTTATCCAGATAGGGCAGCAGCGGGTCTGGGCTGCGCTCAAACGGTTTCCCTTGATCGTCCACACCGAGTAAATACCGGAGCCAGCCAGCCAATACGAGCGGGATAAAGGTCAAGTTGGACACACGGTGCATGGGGACAGTCGAATTATAATACGCATATAGAGTTTCTCCAAATCGAATCCCCAGCTTTTGTGAGGTATCGGTCGCTGTTCGCTGCGGGGTATCCGGTAAGAAGGGGTTGGGATACCGCTCGCTCAGCACCTCATGCAGGAATTCAACCGGATTGATAACCCCAGGGTCCTCGACCATGGGCATCGCCTCAATGGTGCTCATATGGGTAATGAGCGACACCAGCTGTGGGTCATGCATTTCGTCATGAATCGTTTTGTAGCCCAGCAGGCATCCGTAAATCCCCAAAGCTGTATCCATGGGGTTGAGACAGGTGCAGGCTTTCATATGCGCAGAGCGCTCAACGATTTTGCGGTTTGTAAAGATGATGCCAAGCTGTTCAAGCGGCGGATGCCCGTTTGGGAAATTGTCCTCGATCAGCAGGTACTGCGGCCGCTCGGTGTTGACAAATGCTGCCGCATAGGTTCCTTTTTCGGTAAGGAAGGGGCGAATCCCCTCCAGACCGTCTGCTTCTAGTTGCTCCGTCACCCGGATATCCGGCCGCGGGGTGATCTTATCGATCATAGACAACGGGTAGGAAAGCGTATGCACCAGCCAGTCATATGCCTCCTGGGTGATGAATTCACCGTCCAGCCATGCCTGTGCCATATCGGTCATTGCGCGGTGCAAGCGGGTGCCGTTGTTCTGACAGTTGTCCAACGAAACGAGGGCAATTGGGGGCTGACCTGCCTGCTTACGTGCCAAGCAGAGGGCAGCCAAACGGCCGAAAAAGGAGGCGGCGGCAGCCTTGGGGCCGACCGAGGCATCCCAAGCAAAATCAGGCAGGAAATTGCGTTCTTGATCGCGGATGGTGTAGCCCTTTTCGGTGATGGTCATGGTGACCATCTGCAAGCTGGGTGAACAAAAGATTTCGCGCAGCCGGTCCATGTCCTCGCTCATCTTGAGGCTTTCTGTAACCGAAGCAATCACTTCTTTTTGGATATGGCCATCGGCATACAAAGTCGCAATAATCGATAGGTTATCATTTGCACGGTACACACGGTCGATGAGCTCCTCGTCATACCCTTCGCAGCAGATCACGCCGGTTTTCGATAACTCGGCGGTGAGCAAGCGCTGGGCCAAAGCGGCCGGAAACGCACGGAACAGGCTCCCCGCGCCAAAATGCAGCCAAGTGGGGGTGTCATGGGTCGCTTCCCGAGCGGCCTCAATATCATAGGATGGCAGGCGATAACCCTTCCAGGATAGGTTATTGCGCAAACTCTCCAATGTCAATTTCATTTTTGTTTACCTTCCTTCCCAAGCAAAATCAACTTTACCAACCTCGGCGGGACGGGCAAAGTAATCTGGCGGTATCGACGCACAGATAGACCTTTTAAGAATAGTATATCAAATTCAGCCGCAGACGAATAGTGCGTTTTGGAAAAACCCGAAAAAAAAAACGAAAAAAGCAGAAGGGCTCTGATCCTTTCACCTGGCCGGTATTTTCAAGCTCAACAGCCAGGCGACTTCAAATGCTTGCTGGCGCATCAGGTGAAAACGCATCCGTATAAAATTTAAGTATGAAAAGACAGCGGCCCGGAATACGCCTTATCGTCCGGGCCGCTGTCCTTTACCGGCTGTTATTGGCTTGAACCAGCTAACTCTTTGCCAGCAGCATTGGCAGCATCCATCATGGCATGCAGCGCGGACAAGGCATCGGACAGGCTGCCAACCGCATCGATTAAGCCATGCGCCACTGCATCACGCCCTCCAACCACGGTTCCAACATCGGCGGACATCTGGTCGGTCGCCATCATCAGCCGTTCGAACACCGCAGGGTCAATCTGGGAGTGGGATGTGACAAAAGCAGTGATCCGCTCTTGAATCGAACGAAAATAAGCGTACGTCTGTGGTGAAGCGATCACGGTCCCACTCATCCGCACCGGGTGGATGGTCATGGCAGCACTGGGTGCAATGAAGGATTTTCTTGCTGCGACTGCCAGTGGCACACCAATCGAATGCCCGCCACCTAACACCAAAGAGACAGTTGGCTTACGCATCCCAGCGATCAACTCAGCAATGGCCAGCCCGGCTTCCACATCCCCGCCCACGGTGTTGAGCAGAACCAGAAGGCCGTCGATGTCATCTGCCTCCTCCACAGCGGTGATTTGTGGAATGATATGCTCATATTTTGTAGTTTTGGTCTGCTGCGGGGCTTCCATATGTCCCTCGATCTGCCCTACGATGGTAATGCAGTGGATCGCACCGCGTGCGTTGCGCGTTGTCACCGAACCGGTTTGCTCAATGCTGTCCCGCTCAGGCGTTTCTTGATCTGGAAGGGAGGATGGTTGTTGGCACATAGATCGGCTGCTCCTTTCAATCCTAGTTTGGCGCCCCGGCGCCATGGTACCTGTTTATCCTTTCCCGATCGATTTCCAGCTATGCGCAAAATGTCATGGTTCTATTTTACAGTTTCGTATTACGGCTTGTAATGAAAAAGGCGGTCTTATCCAGTGCTTTCTACAAACATAACGCAAAGTTATCAACATTTACACAAGGTTATCCACAGATACTGACCTGTTTTCCGCAAGGTTATCCACAGATTTGGCCTATACGTTTGGAAATTTCCGAAACCGCTTGGCTGTTTTACCGGAAAAAAGCATCGGTTCGCTACATTGGGTAATATATATTGTGGATAAAACTGTGCGGATAGGGGAAAACCCTTTTTGCGGTTAATTACAAAATGTAATATTTATTTTGTTTATTACATTTAAACGATTTTCCTGCACGAATATGTGGATTATCCTGTGGATAAATCACCGTAATCTGTGGATAACTACGTTTGTATATTGCCTACGTCTTCTCTTCCGCCTCAGGCGTTATCAACTCCCATGCTTGCACCTCATACTGACCAGCCTCCAGCAAATGCAGCTGCACCATTAGCGTGCCCGCCTCCCCTGCTGGAATCTCAAAGGAAAGTATTTGCGCGGCCTGGTCATATCGCGCAGCGATCCCCTCCTCATTGAGCAGTGCTTCCATTTCCAGCCCTGCTACACTGGGCTCCAATGCAGCTGCCTCTTCGATTTCCCCCAACAGGGTCTGTGCTCTGCTGTCCGCTTCAAAATAGTCCCTTGCGACGTCCCAGCCATGGGAGGACACCATATAATCGGACTGCGCACGGCTCAGCGAAAGCATGGATACGCAGGCAAATAGCAGCAAAATCAAAACATTTACGATCGTCGGAAAACCGACAGCCAGGCTGCTTTTCCGTTTTCTCATGGCCCCTCCCCCGCTGCGCTGCCGGTATACTGCCGCACGGATAGTTCGGCGACCGCAGCGCCACCAGATACCGGTGCCACCGTAATCTCAGCCTCCACCACATGGTTTTCCAGTGGGCTGACCGAAAGGCGCAAGGCATAGATCCCGTCCGCTTGGGCGACCGGCCGCCAATCCTGGTTATACCAGGCGATAAAATCACCATCTTCTATGCGGCCCGAAAGCATTCCGGGCAAGTCCTGCGGGTCGCCATTTGCCGCGCGAAAGGCCATGGCCACGTTTTGGACGACCTGCTGCGCCTGGGCATTGACCCGGCTACCTGCGCTGAGTGAATAGGCGCGCGACAGCGTCATCATGCAAATCGCTGCGCCCACACAAAAAACCAACAAGTTGACCAGCATTTCGAGCAAAAACAGCCGGGTACGGCTTAGATGTTTCATCCGGCGTTCCCCTCCCCTGCTGCACGCGGTGCGAGCAGCAAAGTCTGTTTGCTGCCATCGGGTGCGGTATAATCGGCACGGATCAGCCGGTCTAGCTGGCGTATGTGCAGCGAACCGGCTTGGCACAGGCGCTCAGCCGTAGCCACACTTTTGGCGGCATCCTGCTTATAAAGGTAGCCATCACGGCAAAAATATAGCCAATCGACACCATTTTCCCTGGCTTGCAATGCGGTAGTTCCATCGGTCATCTGCACAACGGACAGCCCCTGGATTTGATCGGCCCGGCGGGCCACGCCTGCCAGATAATCCAGTGGCACCAGCCGGCTATGTGTGTCGGTCGCGCGCTGGTCGATCCCCTCATAAACCGCAATGGCCTTCACCGCCAACACGCCACAAAATGCAGCAAAAATCACAAAAAAGATCAAAACAAAGGTGGTTCCTGCTCGGTGACGGGCAAGGGTCGTCCATTTCATGCCCAGGCCCCTCCTTTCTGGCGTCGAACCGTGATTTCAGGCATACGGTCGGGCGCAACCCGGCGGTATTCCACTGAAAAGCTGCGGTTTTGCAGGCGGATGCCATAGTGGTCCTCCAGGTAGTCCAGGTCGGGCGGATACCGTCCCTCGACCGCATAGCAATGCTCGGCTGCTTGCCGCAGTTCATTTTCCAGTGCCTGCCGGCTTTCCCGCACCATCCAGTCGTCAATCCACTGCACGCCGCAGAAAAAAATAACGGCAATTAGGGTTGCTGTAATCAGGCTTTTCAGGATGCTTTTCATGTCTTTCCCTCACGTCATCGCGGTTAAACCGCCCAGCAGCGGCAGCATGACCGAAAGCAAAATCGCGCCAGCCGATACGCTCAGCATCAGCACAATCACCGGTTCAAGCCGGATGAGCAACCGTTCCATCCGCACAGCGGTATCTGTGGCCAGACGGGCGGCAGCTTCGTCCAGTACAAATGCCGGCCGGCCGGCCATGCGCAAACGGCTGAGCGCCTCACCGCTGACAAGGCCGCTTTGGGCCAGTGCTTGCGGCAGCGCCGCGCCCGTATCCAGTGCGGCCTGCATCTGCACAGCCGCCTGATCGATTTCGGCGTGCTTGGTCAAAAATGCGGCCAGCCGCACGCAATCCCGGTCTTTTTGTCCACAATAACAAAATAGCGCCAGCGCAGCAGTAAATTGGGCGGCAGCTATTTTACGGGTCAGCAGCCTGCCTTTCAAAAATTTTGCGTTGCGGTTTTGCAGCAGCAGCCACAGCCAGACCCCGGCAAAAACCGCTCCTGTCAGCAGCACGCCAGCGATTCCAGCTAGCCACCGTCCTGCTGTCATCGCCCAGCGGGCGAAAGGGGAAAACGACAGGCCCAGAGCAGAAAACTGGTCTGCAAACACCGGTAGGACAAAGCCGGCTGTGATGATCAAAATCGCGGCGGACAGGGCAGCCATCACCGCCGGATAGGCGGCCCGGCCGCGCAAACTCTGATTGGCCACTTTTTCCCGTTCAAAATAGGTTGACAGCGCACTCAGTGTTTGCTCCAAGCGATCCTGTTGTTCACCATATGCAATCAAATCCACCATATATTCTGGGAAGGCGCCGGTTTTGCGCATGGCACCAGCCAGTGTCCCCTCGCGCACACCGGTGCGCAGCGTCAAATAAAGTCTTTCTTCCCCTGCGCTGGTCGCGCGTGCGGCCAGCGCAGAAAAGCATTCGCTCAGTGTATGACCGCGCCGGAGATAGCTGCCCGTATCGCGGCAAAAATCATCCAATGTATGGTTGGGCAGCAGACGCTCGGTTTTTTTCTGAAACCGTTTGAACACGCGCTTCCCTCCCTTCTTCGCTCACGTTCCTCCTTATTATAGACCGATTATACGATTGGGTAAAGCGGATTCTCAGGATTTTCAGACCAGATCTCCGGGAAAGTTTTGACGTAGCCCCTATGGGGCGGTATAATAAAAGACGGAAGTTGACACGGTGTGGTAAGGAGGAAAATCCCGTGAATACAATTTTGCTTGATCCGGTGAAAGATGCGGACGCCTACAAAAAGGCGGTTTCGTTGTTGCGTGCCGGCGAAGTCGTCGGTATGCCGACCGAAACCGTTTATGGCCTTGCAGCCAACGCATTAAACGGCGCAGCGGTTAAAAAAATCTTTGTCGCCAAAGGCAGACCGCAGGATAATCCTCTTATTGTCCATATCGCCGACCAAAAACAACTCTATACGCTGGTGCAGAGTGTCCCAGAAAGCGCGAAAAAATTGGCCGCAATATTTTGGCCCGGCCCATTGACCATGATTCTGCCCAAGGCAAGCTGCATCCCGGATGTGGTTTCAGCCGGTTTGGACACGGTTGGTATCCGTTTGCCCAGCCATCCAGTCGCACGACGGCTGATCTGGGAGGCCGGTATCCCGCTTGCTGCTCCCTCAGCCAACACCTCTGGCCGGCCTTCCACTACCACCTCCAAGCATGTGCTGGAGGACTTAGGCGGCAAAATCCCGGCCGTATTGGAGGGAGGTCCGTGCATTGTGGGGGTCGAATCGACGGTGATCTCACTTTCCGGCGCCAAGCCGCGCCTGCTGCGGCCAGGCGGGATTTCCCTTGAGCAGCTGGAGGAAGTCTTGGGTGAGGTCGAAGTCGATCGTGCGCTATGTGAAAAAATCGGAGATGATGTGCGCGTATCCGCTCCGGGCATGAAATACCGGCACTATGCGCCCAAAGCGCCTGTAACCGTGGTCTGCGGCGACCCCGAGCGCACGGCCGCTTACATCACCCGCCACGCCGGTATGGACGCAGGGGTGATCTGCTTTTCCGAGTGCGCTTTCCAATTTGCCATGCACGAACGTCGGGTCATCGGCGCGGCGGGCGATGTGCAAACCCAGGCCCGCCGCATTTTCGACGCGCTGCGCTCGTTTGACGGCACCTCGGTGCGCGAGATCTGGGCGCAATGTCCGAACGACCGGGGGTTGGGGCTGGCGGTCGCCAACCGGCTCAAAAAAGCCGCTGGATTCCATGTAATCAATATTGTTTGAGGGGGCATGTTATGCACATCATCGGATTGACCGGCAGCTCAGGCGCCGGTAAAACTGCCGTTTCATCCTACTTACAGGCTTGGGGCGCTGGCTCTGTGGACGCGGACGCAGTCTACCGCACGCTGTGCAGCACTTGTCCGTCCATGCTGGAGGCGCTTGCCGCAGCGTTTGGGGACGTTTTGGACGGAAATGGCGCGCTCGACCGGCCCAAGTTGGCGAGTATCGTGTTTTCCAACCCGGCAAAGCTGGAGCAGCTCAATGCTGTGACCTTCCCCTTTATCCGCGCCGCATCCGAAGAGCGCTTCGCTGCGCTGGCCGCGGCGGGCAAGCAAATCATCCTCTACGATGCACCGACCCTGTTCCAAACCGGTGCGGACAGCCTATGCCAAGCCGTCATCGGTGTGATTGCTTCACGTGAAACACGCATCCGCCGCATTATAGAGCGGGATCATCTGTCCCATGCCGCCGCGTGCGCCCGCATCGACAGTCAGCCGGACGAGGCGTTTTACCGTTCTCGGTGCCGGTTTATCATTGAAAACAACGGCGACCTGCCTGCTTTGGAAGCACAAGCGCGCCATCTATGGTCCGATTTACAGGACTTTGACAAATAAAACCGCCCAAAGCGCGGATACTATCAACGATTTATCCATTTTCATCTTCATCAAGGAGGAACGTATATGACGTCCGAAGAACTGTTTTATCAAAAAAAACCGGCCTTTGGCCGGGTGGATTCCGAAAAGGTCCAACAATATGCTGAGGGCTACAAGGCCTTTCTCGACCGGGGCAAGACCGAGCGTGACGCGGTGACCACCATCGTCAACATCGCCCACGAAGCCGGTTTTGTCCCCTACAAGCGCGGGATGTTGCTCAACCCGGGCGACCGCATCTATTGCGTCAACCGGGAAAAGGCGGTCGCGCTGGCTGTCATCGGCGCCGAAAGCTTGGACAATGGCATCGCACTAACCGCCGCGCATCTGGACGCTCCCCGCATCGACATCCGCACCGTGCCCCTCTACGAGCAGGACGGCATGGCCTTTTTCAAGACCCACTACTACGGCGGCATTAAAAAATACCAGTGGACCGCCATCCCGCTGGAGTTGCGCGGCGTGGTCTGCGTGTGCCGCAACGGCAAAATGCTCAAGTTCCGCGTGAACATCGGTGCCGACCCGAGCGACCCCAAATTCGTCATCACCGACCTGCTCCCCCATCTAGCCAGCAAGCAGATGGAGCAAAAAATGACCGACGGCATTAAGGCGGAAAATATGAACATCCTAATCGCCTCCAAGCCTTCGGAGACCGAGGACGAAACATGCGGCGAAAAGGACAAAATCAAGCTGGCTGTGATGGAGTACCTCCACCAAAAGTACGGCATGACCGAGATCGACTTCCTTTCGGCCGAGCTGTCGTGCGTACCGGCGTTCAATGCCTGCGATGTTGGCTTTGACCGGTCTATGGTGGGCGCTTACGGCCACGACGACCGGGTATGTGCCTATCCGGCCGCGACCTCGCTGATCGCGCTGGAGGGCACGCCCCGCCGCACCGCGGTTTGCCTGCTGGTCGATAAGGAGGAAATCGGCTCGGAGGGCGTGACCGGTATGCAGTCGCGCTTCTTCGACACCTTCATGGCCGACCTGTGCCGCGCCCAGGGCGTCTACCCCGAGGTGTGCTACGAGCACTCGACCTGCCTGTCCACCGACGTGTGCAACGCCTTTGACCCCAACTATGCCGACGTTTCCGAAGCGCGCAACGATGCCCGCATCAACTGCGGCTTTGCGCTGATGAAATACAGCGGTGCGCGCGGCAAATCGGGCACCAGCGACGCGACCGCCGAACTTATGGCCCAGATCCGCTTGATTCTGGAGAACGCCGGCGTGCCGTGGCAGACCGCCCAGCTCGGCCGGGTCGATCAGGGCGGCGGCGGCACGGTGGCCATGTACCTGGCCAACCGCAACATCGACACCGTGGATGCCGGCGTGCCGGTTCTGTCCATGCATTCCCCGTTCGAGGTGATCTCGAAATTGGATCTGTATTGCGCGTTTTTGGGCATGGGCGCGTTTTATCAGGCATAAAACACACAAAACGCCTTCCCAAGTGGGAAGGCGTTTTTTATTTGCGGTACGATTTTACAAAAAATATAAATTTTTTTTGGCGAAACTGCCAATGCAGCCCGGGGAAATTGGAAAAACTCTTTGTACACCCTTGACAAATGCATGGCAAACATAGAAAATAGGATTAGATAGCTTGTTTGCACAAGCGCAAAACTTTCCAGGACGCGCTGCCACTTGCAAACGGAATAGAGAAACGAGGAAGGATGAAGTTTTCAGTGATTCAAATTCAAGCATTGGGCGTATCCGAAGGTTTGGCCAAGGCCAAAGCCTTTGTCTTGCGCGAGCCCGACCTGAGTGTCAGCAAGCAAAAGATTGACGATATCCCCGCCGAACAGGCACGTGTAGACGCAGCAGTGCAGGACGCCAAGCAGCAAATCGAACACATCCTCGAGGAAGCTGGGCAGACGCTCGGCAACGAGGCCGAAATTTTCGAGGCCCATCTGATGATGATCGAGGACCCAGATTTTGTTGACGGCATGAAGGACATCATCGCAAATGAAAATGTGTGCGCCGAATATGCCTGCAAGGTCAACTGCGACAACTTCCAAGAGATGTTCCGCGCCATGGACGACGAATACATGCAGGCCCGCGCGGCCGACATCGGCGACATCTCCATGCGGGTGCTCAAGGTGCTGAAAGGTGTATCCGATAACCTGCTCGACACCATCGACGACCCTTGCATCATCGTCGCAAACGACTTGACCCCGTCGGATACTGCCAAGGTGGGCACCAAACCAGTGCTGGGCTTTATCACCCAGATCGGCGGCCGCACCAGCCATTCGGCCATTATGGCGCGCTCCATGGGCCTTCCCGCTGCTGCCGGCGCCGGAGAACAAGCGCGCATCATCCAAAACGGGGATTACATCCTGCTCGATGGCTGTTCGGGAGAAGTCGTCGTCAATCCGGACAAGGAAACCGAGGAGTCCTTTGACCGCAAAAAGGCCCAGTTTGACGAGCAGCGCCGGATGCTGGAAACCTACCGCGACCAGCAGGGCGCCACGTCGGACGGCCACCGCGTCATCATCGAGGGCAACATCGGTACCCCAGCAGACGCGGTCCGCGTGGACGAAGTCGGCGGCGAAGGCGTGGGCCTGTTCCGCTCGGAATTCCTCTTTATGGACCGTCCCGACCTGCCGGGCGAGGATGAGCAGTTTGAAGCCTATAAGCAGGCTGCCGAAACCATGACCGGCCGCCCGGTTATCATCCGCACACTGGACATCGGCGGCGACAAAGAAGTGCCTGCCTTGGCACTTGAAAAAGAACAAAATCCCTTCTTGGGCTATCGCGCCATCCGCATTTGCCTGGATCGGGAAGAGCTGTTCCTGACCCAGCTGCGCGCGCTGCTGCGTGCCTCGGCCTTTGGCGATATCCGCATCATGTTTCCCATGATCTCCTCACTGGAGGAGGTGCTTAAGGCCAAGGCCATGGTTGAAAAGGCCAAGGAACAGCTGCGTACCGAAAACATCGCTTTCAATGCACAGATCAAAGTGGGCATCATGGTGGAAATTCCGGTGGCCGCCATCTGCGCGGATATCCTGGCCAAAGAAGTGGACTTTTTCTCCATCGGCACTAATGATCTGATCCAATATTCCTGCGCGGTTGACCGCATCAACGACAAAATTTCATCGCTCTACCGGCCGCTGCATCCGGGCGTGCTGCGCCTGATCAAAATGACTGCCGATGCGGCCAAGGCGGCGGGCATTGAATGCGGCGTATGCGGCGAAATGGCTGGTTCGCGCGGCATGGCCAGCGTTCTGTGCGGCTTAGGTGTGACCAATTTGTCTATGTCGGCTTCGTCCATTTTAGCTGCCAAGAGTGACCTAGCGCACCATACCTACGCCGAATGCGTCAAGCTGGCAAACAGCCTGCTGGGCGGGGTTTCTGCAACCGAAAACGAATCCAGTTTTCGCTGATTTACAATCCAATTTACCAAGAAAAAGCGAGGCATTCCGAAAAGAAGCCTCGCTTTTTATCGTTCTGTTTTGATGCCAAGTGGCTCATCCGACAATCTGCCAACCGTCCTCCAGGACATAGTGCAGGATATATTCATTTTCCCCTGCTTCCACCGTCACCTCTGGTGCGTCTCCTTGCAGGGAAACCCCCGGTACATCGGTCCAAACATACTGCTCCAGGGCCAGTACATCGCCTGCCATCATCTCGGTCAGTTCACAGGAAGAGGTAAACACAATCTCGTCATTGTTCCACACCTGGGCTGTGATCATTACGCGTGCAGTTTCAGTAGCCTCGGGGCTTTCAAGCGCGTCATCCGTTTGTGCCGTCTCTGGTTGCTCCGCATCCAGGGTTGTCTCTTGTTCTACCGGCTGTGCAGAAGACGCTGTGCTGTCCTGCGTTTGGGTGGTGGATGTCGCTCCGTCTTGGCTTTCCACATTTGCTGCGGGGGGCAGCTCGGTTACAGCTTCTGACTCTTCCGAGGAAGATGGCACATCAGCCGTTTGTTCGGGTTGGACAGATACATCTTCTGTCTCTGCGGACGGGGCGGACGGCGCTTGGGCAATTTCTTCTGTCTCAGAAGGCTCGGCCACAGGCTGGGCCGCTTCATCCACCACGGGCTGGGCAGCCGGTTCCTGCGTCTCCGCAGCAGGTGCCTGCTGCTCCGCCGGTGTTTCTTCTACCTGGGTTGTTTCCGAAACCGAAGCGGTCGCTTCTACTTCATCAGCGGCCGCTGCAATGGTTGTAGTTGCGGCAAGCATGGCAAGTGTGCATAGCAATGCAATCTTTCTTTTCATGATAGACTCTCCTCTGTATCAAAACATGTTCCTTTGTGCAAAAACATTTGTTGGGATCGGTATTACAATCCCAAGTATATCGTTACATGGATACATCTAAGATACATTTCGCCGCCGCAAGGGAAATTTTTTATTTTTATTGATAGAGCAGCACGTCGTCGATCATACGGAACAACTCCAGGCCGCTGCGGAAAAAGCTTGATTTTCGATTTTCCACCCAAACGACCTCACCTTGCCAAGTAGCGTTTTGGCGGTAGCTGATGCTCAGCAAAAAGGTCGCCAACTCACCTGGCGGGCACTGGAAATTTTTCCACCCTTCCCGTGCATACAGCCGTGTGTGTGCTGCGGTGCAGTGCAAAAGCGTCCGCCGCTCTTCGCACCGCTGGGTCAGCATGGTGCAATCCAGCAGCTCGTCTACGTGGCGTATCAGCGTCATCAGGGCGCGGAATCTAAATTCCTGTGCTTCGAATGCATTATAGAATCTTCCCTGCATTTCCCCGTCTTGATAAGCATCTATGCATAGGTACATTCGCCTAGCCTCGTATGGGATATCTCCCATGGCAGGAACCAACATCCCGTTCCCTCCTCTCATTTGTGTATTATTATCGCACCTAGCGGATACATCCGGGGTACATTTCCGCGCTCTTCAGAAATTTCTGATGAACGAATTTTATGTAGAAGAATCAAATGCCAGAAAACGCGCTTGCTTTCCGGCATTGATTCTTCATTTGGCTTGCAGCATGGGTATGACTCCACTCCGCCTTGCCGGTTGTAGCGGCCGCAGTTTGCAAGAGAGCACAACAGGGGTTTTGGGATATTTTTTTCGATAGGCCCGGTGAATCCGCTCCAAAACCTGTTCGCCCGTTTCATAAGTAACCGTCGGGAGCAGCATGACATATTGTGCCAAACTGTACCGCGCCACCACATCGCCACGGCGAAGTGAAAACCGAATCTCTTCTAACAGCTGATCCATGACTTGATTGAGCAGCTCGGCTTTTGGCATATTCAAATACGCATCTGTGACCGTAATCAGGCCTAAGAACACACTTCCACCATAGCGTTCCAAACAGCGCTCTTCAATGCGGTATAAATCCCGGAAAATGCTATATTCGCATACAAATGCCCCACGTGCATCATCTGTTTCGGACATATTGGCGCATACTTTTTCAATATCCAGATCGGTTGCTTGCTCTGTGCTTGCAATATTGCGGTATAGCTCACGCAGCGGCTCCGAGACCTGCACACCCAATCGTTTATAAAACATTTCTGTAATATGGTCGTAATGCAGTTTTGCATCGGATAAACGGCCACAAGCGATCAAGGCTAAAATCATTTCCTGGTTGAGTGTCTCATCCAGATCGTCGATGCGCAGCGCTTTGGTGCACAGTTCAATAATTTCCTCTGGCCGTCCTTCTTCCCGCAGCATCTGGCACAATAGATAGGTCATGCGCAGAAAACAGCTGTGATAGTATGTGGAAGACGCAATCATCCACATATTTGTTTCATTGAGGAAGCGGCCTTTGTACAAGTCGATTGCGCGGTATAACAAATCAATCTGTGGGCGGCTTTCCTTTTTCCCACAGCACTGTTGGTACAGCGCTTCGAACTCCTCGGCATCGATTGCATAGGAGATCGATGGAGTCCATTGGCAATTTCCTTGCCGCACGGTTAAAAAATCCATGCCCGCCGGTGCACCGCCCTGTGTCAACAGGCTGCGGAACCGGTGAATCAAGGTTTTCAACGCATTGCTTGGATTGGAACAGTCCCCATCCGACCAAAGCAACTCATAAATTTCAAGTTTTGGAACCGCACGCTGATGATGGACGGTTAGATATTCTGCCAGCTCCAGCAGTTTTTTGGCGCGCTCCAGCGGTTCACTGATCCGCTTTCCCCGGTAGTATATTGCAAATCCCCCAAAGGTCTGAATCCATATCTCTGGTGAATGCTCTTGTTGCCACATGCAGCCTATCCCCCTCCTTTACAAAAACCAGCATTTGTACAGTTTTATTATAACAAATGATTGTTATTCTCGCAAGTATGCCCCTTCGTCTAATTTCTAAGCATAGTGCATTCGCCATCTGCATATAGATAGAGAAGTCACGCGGCCGCCAGCCCGCGCGGCAGCAACCGAACAAAAGGAGTTGATGCAACCATGTGTGGAATCGGGGGACTGGTCGATTATGAACGGGGCGCACGCGTGTGGAGCGACGTCGGCCGGCGGATGGATCGCGTGCTGACTCCGCGCGGCCCAGACGGCGGCCAGCAATATATGGATGACACTGCCCTTCTGGTGCACCGGCGGCTGATTGTCGTTGATCCGGACGGCGGCGGGCAACCCATGGCCTCCCCGGACGGCAAGATCATCTTAATCTATAATGGTGAGTTATATAATACAGAGGATCTGCGTGTCCTTTTGCTGGCCAAGGGGCATGTCTTTCTCGGACATTCTGATACAGAGGTCCTGCTACACGCTTATTTGGAATGGGGGACCGCTGCCTTTGAACGGCTCAATGGGATTTATGCCTTTGCACTTTGGGACAAAGCCCACGCCCAACTCATCCTATGCCGTGACCGGCTGGGCGTCAAACCACTTTTTTATAGCTGCCGCAAAAACGGATTGGTCTTTGGCTCGGAAATCAAGGCTATTTTGTGCCATCCAGAGATTCAACCTCGCGTGGGGGCCGATGGCTTGCGCTCGGTGTTGCTGCTTGGCCCCGCCCGCCCACCTGGTTTCGGTGTATTCGAAGGCATCGATGAGCTGTTACCTGGCCATTATGCGGTGCTCACCCCAGAACACTTATCCATTCGCCCTTATTGGACCCTCCGTGCAAGTGAACATACCGACTCTCCTGCCCAGACGCTGGCGCGCACGCGGGAGCTGATCGAAGATGCCGCCAACCGCCAGTTGGTCAGCGATGTGCCACTGTGTACCTTTTTGTCGGGCGGGTTGGATTCATCCATTTTATCCATGCTCGCTGCACGGGCCTACAAACGGCAAAATAAACAACTGCACACCTGGTCGGTCGATTATCGTGACAACGACAAGTATTTTACAAAAAGCCTATTTCAACCGAACAGCGATGCCGATTTTATCGGCCAAATGGTGGAGGCCATCGGCTCGGCCCATCATGCGGTCGTCTTAGAAAATCCGGCGTTATGCGCCGCCCTTTTGCCCAGTGTAGACGCGCGTGACCTGCCCGGCATGGCCGATGTGGATTCGTCGCTGTTGCTCTTTTGCGCGGCAGTGAAAAAGGAGTTTACCGTGTGCCAATCGGGCGAGTGCGCCGATGAACTGTTTGGCGGCTATCCCTGGTATCATCGGGAGGAAATCCTGTTTGAAGACACATTCCCCTGGTCCCGCTCGGTGGATTTCCGGATGCAACTGTTACAGGACGGTGTGGTACAAGATGGTCCAGCCTTTGTGCGGCAGCATTACCTGGACACCTGTGCAGCGGCCGACAAACTGCCAGGTGAAAGCAAAAAAGATGCCCGTATGCGCGAAATGTTCCTTTTGAACTTGCGCTGGTTCATGGCAACCCTGCTCGACCGCAAGGATCGCATGAGTATGTACTCCGGCCTTGAAGTGCGCGTTCCATTTTGCGATCACCGCATCGTGGAATACGCCTACAATATGCCCTGGCACCTCAAAGCCTGGGATGGGCGGGAAAAAGGCATCGTTCGCAAAGCGTTTGAAAACGATTTGCCCACAGAGATTGTATGGCGCAAAAAATCCCCTTACCCAAAGACGTTCTCCCCTGAATATACCGGGCTGGTCTGCTCCTACGTGCGCCAGATCATGCAGGATGAGCACTCTTATATCCCCAAGCTGTTCCGTGCAGACGCCATTGAAGAACTGCTGGCAGCCCCCGACGATATGCCAGAGCCGTGGTATGGCCAGCTCATGCGTGGACCGCAGGTGTTCGCCTATCTGATTCAACTCGACCGCTGGTTTAAAAAATATCGCATTTCGCTTGTTTAACGGATTCATAAAAAAGGGCCTTTCCACAAATGGAAAGGCTCCTTCCCTCTATTGAATCAAGCAGCGCCCACACGCTGGGTTTTAGGGTCTCCCTGTGTTTTACGGCGGTGATGTTTCACGTGAAACATCAATCCTGCTCCCTGCTGAACCAATCGGTCAACGCATCTACGATCACCCTGTGGTCATCCATATGCGGCAGGCCGGATACAGCAATGACACCCACCTGGCCAACCCCGCGCACAATCAGCGGGAAACCGCCGCCACACATGGCAAATGCCATATGATCCAACCGCTCGCCGGTCATTGTCAAGCCTTTTTCCTCAAATTCAGCCCACACGCGCAGCGACGACTTGCCGAACTGATTGACGGTATTGATTTTGCGCTGTACCCAGTCCACATTGTGCTTGGTGCCGCCTGCGGTGACATGCTGAAACAGCCGCAGGCCATTTACCTCAATTGCAATTGCACCCCCCTGCTGAAAAGGCTTGAGCTGTTCCACCAGGCGCAGTCCCAGCGCCAGCCCATCCGCATGGGAAAACGCACGAAACTGGAACTTTTCCTCCTGTAAAGCGCAGGACTCCGTGATTGTTTGATAGTCTGTCATAGTATGCAATCCTTTCTGTTCACAAAAGCAGTTCTTTATTTTTATTATAAATCGGCTTCGTCTGAAAGGCAACGTCAAATCTTTTTCATCGCAAATCATCGCTTTGGGGACGCAAATGTTGTTCCATATGCAAATTGGCAAAGGAGATTTTCTATGCAAGATGCACGCAATACAGCGGTTGGCTATCTGGTTGTCTCGGTTTCAACCGCGCGCAACGCCATCCCGATTGAAAATGCACTGGTTACCGTTTCTTCGGTCAACGACAACGGCGTAGCCGATTTGGTCTTTACCACGCGCACCAATCGCTCTGGGCAAACGCCTGCACTCCCCCTGCCCGCGCCGCCGCAAAGCAATTCACTCTCTCCTGGCAGCGACTATCCCTATGCCCGCTATGCAGTGACAGTGGACTATGACGGCTATCAGCCGGTTTCCTCATTTGATCTGACCATTTTCGCTGATATTGTTGCGACCCTTCCCGTATACTTAGTTCCGCTGGAGGAATCTGACATACCTCCCGTCTCACCCGAGGTGCGTATATTCCCCAGCCACAGCTTAATGGAGGAGTGACTGCTTTTGGCCTTACCGTTTATCCCTGAAACCATCACCGTCCATCTTGGCCGGCCGGAAAGTGCGGCACGCAATGTGACCGTTCCCTTTCCCGATTACATCAAAAACGTCGCCTCGTCGGAAATCTACCCCACTTGGCCGGAAAATGCCATCCGGGCAAATATGTATGCGCAAATCTCCTATGCGCTCAACCGGGTCTATACCGAGTGGTACCGCGCGCAAGGGTATGATTTCGACATCACCAATTCCACGGCCTTTGACCAGGCCTATGTGCATGACCGCGACATCTTTGACAACATCTCCCGCATCGCAGACGAGTTGTTCTCCGATTATCTGGTCCGTCCTGGATCGGTCGAGCCCTTGTTCGCCCAATACTGCAATGGAACCACGGTTACTTGCAATGGCTTAAGCCAATGGGGGACGGTTCCCCTGGCGGAAGAAGGGATGACACCTTTTGAAATCCTCACCTATTTTTATGGGCAAAATCTTGAGATCGTCGAAAATGCACCTGTTGCACCCAATCTGGGTACCTATCCGGGCAGTCCGCTGCGCCGGGGCATGATCAACGAGGACGTACGCACCATTCAACTGCGTTTGAACCGCATATCCTCCAATTATCCACTGATCCCTAAAATTTATCCGGTCAATGGTGCTTTTGATCTCTCCACCGAGGACGCGGTCAAAACATTTCAGCAAACCTTCCGTCTCACGGCCGATGGCATTGTCGGCAAAGCGACTTGGTACCGCATCGCCTATCTGTACACCTCGATTAAGCGGCTGGCCGAGCTCAACAGCGAAGGGCTGTCGCTGCAAGAGGTCACCCCTGTTTTAACCGGGGTACTGCAACGGGGCGACCGCGGCGACCAGGTGCGGCTCGTGCAGTATTACCTGTCGGTTCTGGGAACTTACTACGCCGAGATCCCAGTGATTGCCGACGACGGCATCTTCGGCGAACAGACCGAGCAGGCGGTCATCGCTGCCCAAAAGCTGTTCGGCCTGACACCCGATGGGATTGTCGGCGAGCAGACCTGGAATGCAATTTACTCTTCGTACTTAACGATTGTACAGGCCAATCCCAACCTGACAACCGCCGACGGTGTCCCAGTTTTCCCTGGCCGCATTATGATCGAAGGGATGTCTGGCGCGGATGTCGAGCAGGCACAGACCTTCTTGGCATTTTTATCGGGCATTTATCCGGAGATCCCAGAAATCCCAGTGACCGGTTACTTTGGAGAACGTACGCGAGAGGCCGTCATCGCCGCACAGGAGCTGTTCGGCTTGACCGTGACCGGTACCATTGGTCCTGCCACCTGGGACATCCTCGCCGAGCAATATGAAACCGCGACCCGCGGTGCACAAACCGCACAGCAGCAGTATCCGGGCTATGTGCTACAAAGTCAGGAGGAATGAGCATTGTATACCGATGAACAGCGCCAGGAACATATTCGCGGTTTGCAGCAGGATTTGCGGGTCATCCAGGCTGCACAGGATGGGCCGCTTCCCAAAATCAGCGGTGTATACGACGCCTTGACCGAGGATGCTGTGCGCCGTTTTCAGCGGCAACAGGGTCTACCGGTCACCGGCCGCACCGACTTGACCACCTGGGACCGCATTGTCCATGCAGCCAATCGTGCGCGCAGCCAGACCGCCCTTCCCCTCGCGGTGCGTGTCTTTCCAAGCGCCTTGCAGCTGGTGGAACCAGGCGACCAGGGGCGGTTTCTTTACATCTTGCAGGGCATCTTAAACGGCCTAGCCGATACCTATGCCAATATGCCCGCTATCCCCTACTCAGGGGTATACGACGACGCAACCGAACAGAGCGTGACCGCCTTGCAGCGCGCAGCCGGCCTGCCGGCCACCGGCCGCCTGGATGCCGACACCTGGAATGCCCTAGCCCATCTGTATTCTCATGTGGGGACCCGGCCGGTGGAGAGGACGTGAACCGGCTTGTTTGTGTCCGCTTGTCGTGCTATACTAAAACAAAAAGGGGTGAACCAGCATGGCTTTTGCAATTCACAAGCCGCTACAAGTGGCCTGCATTGCGCTTTATTGGGCGGGCACAGTGGCCTTCCTGGTTTATCTGGGCTGGAAGGTTTACGGTGGCAGCCTCGCCCCCTTTGATGGGCTGCTCATAATCTTCCCACCAATCTGTGCGGTGGCCGTGCTATGCCGTTCCCCCTCCCCTGCGCCCAAACCAGCCAGCCGGCCGCGGGTCTGGCACTTGTTCCAGGTGGCCGGGTGGATCGTACTCTTTGGGCTGCTGTTGGCAAGCCTGATTGGCGGGCATCGATATGATGTGGGTGTGTATCAGCTATTGCTGTTGCTCGTGATATTTTGCTTGCTGGAGCAGCGGCGCAAGCGGCTGGGACGCAGTCTTTCCCTTTCCCGTTTCTTTTTGCTGTTGTTTACCGTCTATTTGCTCGTTGCCATTGGGTTCTGCGCTGTCGTCCATCCCGCGACTGTGCGTCAGGGTGCCGCGCTGGTACGCGGACAGGGCTATACCGCAGTAGGCTACGGTGGGCATATCAGCGATACTTCCTTTCTTTCCTCGACTTTTTTGGATTTTACGCCCATGACCGGTCGTGAACAGGCCCTGGGACTGTACTTCTACGCCGCCCAAAAGGATGGCCAGCCTTATGGCGTACTGGTCAGCGTGTTGGGAAACCGTGTGGTCGGCTACACCCAAAACCAGGCCATCATTGCGGTCTTTGCCGGCTGACCCCCACAGCAAAACAAAGCTCCGGCTGCATTCACCCAAGCAGCCGGAGCTTTTTGCACTGTTTCACGTGAAACCATTTCATTGTTTATGGAACCGCATATTCGCCCGGCGTAATCGCCATGACAATGCGCGGCGGCTCAATCAAACCGTGCTGGTACTGGACCGGCCAACGGATCTCCTGAGAGATGCCGTAATTGTCCATACCGTCGATGGTCTCCCCGCTTTTCATCATCGGCCCAACCGCATAAAGCAGTGAGGCGACGCTATATGCGTGTTTCATCAGCGCGTTGGGGTTGAGGGAATGAAAGTGGTATTGCAAGTCGGGCAGACCGATTTGGCTGAGCCCCACAGTATCGATCATCATATCCCCTTCGGTACCGCTCACGCTGAAAAAGCGGGTATTCACGCACAGATACAAAAACCGGTCGCCGCCCCGTGAAGGATTGCTCCGCATCTGCTCAGCTGTAAGCAGCCGGC
Organism: uncultured Butyricicoccus sp.; assembly: GCA_904420185.1. Classification (GTDB taxonomy): domain Bacteria; phylum Bacillota; class Clostridia; order Oscillospirales; family Butyricicoccaceae; genus Butyricicoccus_B. The sequence goes on from CAJFUJ010000061.1 coordinate 41,143, forward strand.
CAGCTGCCGGCGTATAGACGGCCACACAATCGGGATAGCAGGCAAACACGGCTTCTGTCATTTGCACAATCAGGTCGCCGCGCGCCTTATAATCCAGCCCCTGGGCATTTTGGTCGGACAGCCGCACATGATGGGTACAGCGCGCAAGCAACTGGTTGGCTTGCGGCACATTCCACATCTGCCCGCGTGTAAAATCCGAGATACAGGACGGATCAAAAGGCGACGGCGGGTCCACGCAAATCCGGGCCGGGTATTTGCCCACTGTATAGGCATCCTCTGCCCAAGCAGCGCTATCCAAGCGCTCGGACAGTGCTTTCTCAAGCGCCTCCCGGCCGGCTTCTTCTGGACGGTTTTCGAATAAGAGCTCTATTTCAAACACCGGCGTCCCCGGGTTGTGCTGGTTCTCCTCCATGGGTCCACTTCCCTTCTGTTTCTTTATGGTTTATTATACGCCCTGCCGGGTGGGTTGTGCAAGGGGAACTCTTTTTCGCGGGGCGTCTTTTCCCCAGGGTGCTTTTTCGCGGGGCGCCGCCCCGCACCCCGCGCGCCTTTTGAAAAAGGCGCGGCCGAAAACTTTGCGGCCCGGCATGCCTTCGCATGCCGGGCCGCGGGATTTGGAAGACTTTATTAGATGTGGTCGCAGCCCATAAAGCCGCGCAGCGCTTCCGGGATGGTAACCGACCCGTCGGCGTTTTGATAGTTTTCCAGGATGGCTGCAACCGTGCGGCCGACCGCTACGCCCGAGCCGTTGAGGGTATGGGCATAAACCGGTTTGCCTTCCGCGTTGCGGCAACGGATATTGGCCCGGCGCGCCTGGAAATCCAGGAAGTTGGAGCACGAGGAGATTTCGACGTACCGGCCATAGGACGGCATCCAGACCTCAATATCGTAGGTGCACGCCGAGGAGAAGCCAATGTCGCCAGTGCACAGGCAGACCACGCGGTACGGCAGGCCTAGACCCTGGAGCACCCGCTCGGCTTCATGGGTTAAGTTTTCCAGCTGGTTCCAGGAGTCCTCCGGAGCGGTGAAGTTGACCAGCTCAACCTTGTTAAACTGGTGCTGGCGGATGAGGCCGCGGGCGTCACGGCCAGCCGCACCCGCTTCGCGGCGGAAGCAGGCCGAATAGGCGGTGTAGCGCACCGGGAGCGCATCAGCGGGAAGGATCTCATCGCGGAACATGTTGGTCACCGGCACCTCGGCGGTGGGGATAAGATATAGGTCGCTGTCCTCCCGGCCCAGCTGATACATCTGCTCAGAAAACTTGGGCAGCTGGCCAGTACCGGTCATCGATGCGCCGTTTGCAATGAACGGGGGTAGAATTTCGGTATAACCACCTTCTGCATCGGTATGGGTGTTGAGGAAATAGTTGATCACCGCGCGCTCCAGCCGGGCGCCCACGCCACGATAGAAATGAAAGCGCGAGCCGGTGACCTTGGCTGCGACGTCGGGCAGCAAAATCCCCTTGTCGGCGCCAATGTCCCAATGGGCTTTGGGCTCGAAGTCAAACTGCTTGGGCTCACCCCAGCGGCGCAGCTCAGGGTTCTGGCTATCATCCGCACCAGTGGGAACCCGGTCAGCCGGCACGTTTGGGATACCGAGCAGGACATCTTTGAGTTGGCCTTCGATCTCGGTGCGCTGGGCATCCAGCTCTTTGACCCGTGCGGCGATTTCCTTCATCTCGGCCATGATGGCGGTGGTGTCCTCCCCTGCTTTTTTCATCTGCGGGATTTGCTTGGAAACTTTATTTTGCTGCGCCTTCAGCGACTCTACTTCACCGATGATCGCTTTACGCTTGTCATCCAGCGCAATCGCCTGATCGATTGCCGCATCGTATGAAGCCCCACGCAGTGCCAAACGCTCTTTGACCTTAGCGGTATTCTCCCGGATAAAACGAATGTCTAACATAATCTTTTACTCCCTATGCTTTTAATTTGAATATTGATCTTTGATCTCAAGATAGCGGTCAGCGAGCGCGCCGGTAAACACCGCATTTTGGGCCGTGCCATCCAACCGGCCTGAACCATAGTTGGTTTCAAGATACGTGATACAGGTTTGAATGGTTTGGGTATCCTCGGATGCAACAGCGTTTTCCAGCTGGAGCAGCTGATAATAGGCATCGTGCTCGTCCAGCCGCTGCTCCAAAACCGCGGCCAAGTCATCGTCTGACGTGGCCTCCAACGCGGTACGGATGGATTGCAATTGGCTGTTGGCCTGCTCCAGCGCTGCCGCCTGCTCCTCCAAGGTCTGCTGCAAGGTTTCCACCTTGGCCTGCACGCCCTGGACCGTGCTATCCCGCTGAGCCAATTCACTGTTCATGCTGGCCAGCTGCCGGTCTGCCCGCAGCTGGGTGAGATAGCTGAGCAGAATGAGCACCAACGCCACACAAAACAGGCCGATGATATAAAAGGCCAGGTATCGCTTGCTCTGCTTTTTGGTTTCCTGCTCGCAAGCTGTTTCCTTCTTTTTTTCTTCCATGCTGTTCCTCCCGGTCTGTTATACGGTCAGGCGCTTGAGCGCTTCGAGAAGCCGTTCCAAATCGTCCGCGCCGTAAAATTCCAGCGTGACCGTTCCGCTTTTTTTCCCTTGCTCGATGCGCACCTTTCGCCCCAGCTGACTTTCCAGTCCGCGCGCAGCCTCGGCCAGATAATCCACCGTGGTGGGTGCCTGGGTGGGCATCAGTTTTTCGGGCTCTGCCGGCTGGTTGAGCTGGCGGGCATATTTCTCAGCTTGCCGGACCGACATGCCTTGGATCTGCTCGATGGCTGCCAACCGCTGTGATTCATCCTGAATGGCCAGCAGCGCGCGCGCGTGGCCGGGCGATAACCCGCCAGACGCCACCCGTTCGCGCGCCTGTGCGGGTAAGGCGAGCAGGCGCAGCGCATTGGACACAGCTGGACGGGACTTGCCCACCCGGTCGGCCACCTGCTCCTGGGTCAGTCCAAAGCGGTGGATCAGTGCATCATAACCCTCAGCCTCTTCGATGGGGTTGAGGTCTTCGCGCTGTAAGTTTTCGATCAGCGCCAGCTCCATGACCGTCGCATCGTCGGCTTCGATGACCATGGCGGGGATTTCGGTCAGACCGATGCTGCGTGCGGCGCGCCACCGGCGTTCACCCGCAATGATTTGGTAATAGCCGTTTGCCGCGGCGCGCACGGTGATCGGTGTGATCACGCCGTGGTTGGCGATCGACTGTTTGAGCGCATCCATCGCGTCCTTGTCGAATGCCTTGCGGGGCTGGTCCGGATTGGGCTCGATCAGCGCCATTGGCAATGTAGAAATGCCCGCCGCTTGCGCCGGATCTTCGCGCAGGCTTTCCCCTAGCAGGGCACCAAAGCCCTTGCCCAAGCCGCCTTTCCCTGTCTTTGCCATGCCTTCGCCCCTTTCTTGTTATGGATCGCTGTTTTTGTTCAGAAATTCCTCTGCCAAGGATAAATAAGCCTCCGCACCGCGGCACAAGCGGTCATACGCGGTGATCGGTTGGCCGTGGCTGGGCGCCTCGGACAAGCGCACATTGCGTGGGATAACTGTGGCATACACCCGGTCGCCGAAGTGCTTTTTGACCTCCTCGACCACCTGCACGGCCAAGTTGGTGCGCCCATCGTACATGGTCAACACAATGCCTTCGATTCGAATCGAGCGGTTCAAACCCTTTTGCACGCTGCGCACGGTGGCCATAAGTTGGCTGAGCCCTTCTAGTGCATAATATTCGGTTTGTAGTGGCACCAGAAAGCTGTCGGCCGCGCACAGGCATTCGAGTGTCAAAATGCCCAGCGAAGGTGGGCAGTCGATGAAAATGTAGTCATATGAATTTTTCACCGGCGCGAGCACATCCCGCAGTCGGTATTCCCTGCGCTCCAGCCCAAGCAAGTCGATTTCCGCGCCTGCAAGGTCGGTGTTGGACCCCAACAAATCCACCCACTTGGTGTGAATGATCGCTTTCTTTGTGTCCGGCTCATCGGAAATGACCAAATCATATACGGTGGTCTCGATCAGCCGCGGATCCATACCAAAGCCCGAGGTTGCGTTGCCCTGGGGGTCAAAGTCGCACAACAACACCTTTTTCCCCTTTTCCTGTAAAGCAGCTGCTAGATTGACCGCGGTTGTCGTTTTGCCGACCCCGCCCTTTTGATTGATCAGCGCCACGGTTTTTGCACATCGTTCTTTTTTGATATGAGGTCGCCCCCCTATTGCTGGAATCAGCGCCTCGTGAACGCTGTCTAACGACTATTATATCACATCCCCTGTGAAACGCAATCGGCAAGCAGCCTATGTTTCACGTGAAACAGTGCAAATTTTTTTGAATTCATGCCGAAAAAAGGGATGTTCCACGTGAAACGGCTTGCCGGCCACGCAAACATCCCTTGTCCCTATTTTCTGCAGTTTGGAATCGAAATATGCAGCAACACCCCGTCGTCTTTATCCTCCCGTTCGACTTTCGCCTGGACGCCCGACTCTTTCATCACGCCCACCGCTTTATCCACTGTGTTTAAAAAAAAGCGGACGTCCTTGATCAGCCGCAGAACGGTTTTTGGTTTTTCTTCGGGCGGTTCAGCGAGCAGCTTATCGATATATTGCTCGGTACGGCTGACGTTGAGTTGGTGTTCAATGATGTACGCGGTGGCCTGCAAGCGCGGCTCCTCCTCTGGGATGCGCAACAGCGCCCGTGCATGGCGCTCGGTCAAGCCGCCCTCCCGGATCATCTGTATGTTCTTCTGCGACAGCTTGAGCAGGCGTAGTTTGTTGGCTACCGCGCTTTGGGTTTTACCCACCTTACGCGCTGCTTCCTCTTGGGTGAGACCAAAGGTATCGATGAGTTTTTTAAAGCCCCATGCCTCCTCAATAAAGTCCAAATCCCGTCGTTGTAAATTCTCCACAAGGGCCAGCGCCGAGGAATCCTGTTCGGTCGCGCTCATCACAATACAAGGTACCTCGATCAGCCCAGCCTGCTTGGCAGCGCGCAGCCGCCGCTCCCCGGCGATGAGCTCAAACCCATCGCCGGTGCGGCGCACGGTCAAGGGATTGAGCACGCCATACTGCCGGATTGAATCGGCTAATTGGCTGATCGCCTCCGGGTCGAAATATTTGCGCGGCTGGTTCGGGTTTCGCGCGATCTGTGAGATTTTTACGCGCCTGAGCTGCCGCTCTGTGTTTGTGCTGCGAATGTTTAAAACTGGGGTCATGCAGCTTCCTCCTTTCCATCGGCAAAACGATGCCTATTGGTTATAGACTACCATTTTATGCCAAAAAGTAAAGGAAAATCGACCGCGTGATAAGTATTTCCCCACCTTCTTTCGACCGTTCTCCAGGTATAATACGTATTTCCGTCTATTTTCCGCTAAAAAATAACCCTGTGTAATTACATTACATAGGGTTATCATTGCAAGGGTTTTTGATTATTTCCCGCCGAGCGGGGCAGCTCTGATACGTGCAAAACGGCGCGGATATTTTTCCGGCGTCTCTCGAAGTTTTCTAATTTCCACCAGCGCACGGGCAATGCCACTAACCGGTACCATATACCGGTGGATCATCGCCGGGCTGCCACCCAGGATATCGATCGCCGTTTGTGCGTCCGCGACCTCATCCGCACAGCCCTCAGCTTTCATCGCAAGGAAAGCCCCGCCGGTCCGGACAAGCGGCAATGTCAACTCGCTAAGCACGCGCAGGTTGGCAACCGCTCGGGAAACTGCCTTGTCAAAGGTCGCGCGATGGGTCTTGGCGTACTCTTCGGCACGGGCGTGCACAGCAGTCACGTTGTCAAGCCCGAGCGCCGCAATTGCTTCTTGTAAAAAAACCACCCGCTTGTGCAAGGCGTCGAGCAAGATAAACTCGGTTTCCGGACACAAAATCGCCAGCGGCAAACCAGGGAACCCGGCGCCGGTCCCCACATCGACCACCTTTTCCCCGGAAATCATATGGGGCGCGACCATTGCGCAGTCCAAAAAGTGACGGCTTATCACTTCGCTCGGCTCGGTCACTGCGGTCAGATTCATGACCTTGTTTTTTTCCAGCAGCAATGCTGAAAAATCCAAAAACTTATCCACAACTTGTGGACAAACCTGGGGCAAAATCTGCGCAAGCCCGTTTGTAAGCAGCTCCCGCTCGTTCATTTATCTGTCCCCTTTCCAGTTTCCAAATAAATCAGCAGTGCAGTCAAATCGGCGGGCGACACGCCCGAAATACGGCTGGCCCGGCCCAGATTGACCGGTCGGATACGGCTGAGCTTTTGGCGGGCCTCAATGCGCAGCGAAGGGACAGCTTGGTAATCGATATCCGCTGGCAGCGGACGGCTTTCCATCTTGCGGAACTGTTCAACATCGCGCAGCTGCCGCTTGATATAGCCCTCATATTTCACACGGATTTCCACCTGTTCCCGAATGACAGCCGGCAGCGCCGGGCGTTCCGGATCAAATGGGGCCAAGGCATCATAGCCGATTTCCGGCCGCCGTAGCAGCTCAATCAATTTGCCGCCTGTCTTTAGAGGGGCTGAATTACAGCTTTGCAAAAAGGCTTGCAGGGCTTGGGAGGGAGCAATCCCGACCTTTGCCAGTCGTTCGATCTCCCGCGCAACTGTTTCATACTTTTGCTTTGTGCGAGCCAGGCGCTCCTGGCTGTTCAAGCCCACACGCGCCCCGATCTCGACGAGCCGCTCGTCGGCGTTATCTTGCCGCAACAACAGCCGGTATTCTGAACGAGAGGTCATCATGCGGTAGGGTTCGTTGGCGCCGCAGGTGACCAAATCGTCAATCAGCGTGCCGATATAGCCATCTGCACGGTCCAAGATCATGGGCGGCTGGCCCTTGAGTTTGAGGGCTGCGTTCACGCCCGCCACTAGCCCTTGCGCCGCTGCCTCCTCGTAGCCAGACGAACCGTTGAACTGCCCAGCGCCGTATAGGCCTGCAACCTGCTTGCATTCCAAGGTGGGCAGCAAGGCAGTTGGGTCGATGCAATCATACTCGATGGCATATGCCGGGCGCATCACTTCTGCATGTGCAAAGCCGGGTACGGTGCGCAGCATTTGGATCTGCACATCCTCGGGCATGGACGAGGAAAAACCCTGGACATACATCTCTTCGGTGTCCAGACCCATGGGCTCGATGAACAGCTGGTGGCGCGGCTTATCGGCAAAGCGAACCACTTTGTCCTCGATTGATGGGCAGTACCGCGGGCCAATTCCGTCAATTTTGCCCGAAAAAAGCGGCGAACGGTCCAGATTGTCTCGGATCACCTGATGGGTCTGAGTGTTTGTATAGGTCAAATAACACACTACGCGGTTTTTCGGAGGCTGGCCGGTTTCAAATGAAAACGGAATGATCTCCTCCTCGCCTTCCTGCACCTCCAGGCCGGCAAAATCGATTGAGCGCCGGTTGACGCGCGGCGGTGTGCCGGTCTTGAAGCGCATCAGCGGCAGCCCCAGCGCGCGCAGGCAATCGGTCAAGCGGGTAGCTGCAAACATCCCATCCGGCCCGCCTTGTTGGGTATATTCACCGATGATGATGCGGCCGCCCAGGTATGTGCCTGAACAAATAATCGCTGCGCGGCAACCGTACCGTGCCCCGGTCGCGGTTTGGACCGCGCAGACCGCACCATCCTGCACGGCAATCGACACAACCTCGGCCTGCTTGAGCGAAAGATTTTCGGTGCGTTCGAGCGCGTGCTTCATATACTTTTTGTAATCGACCCGGTCGGCCTGCGCACGCAATGAATGCACGGCCGGTCCTTTGCCGCGGTTGAGCATCCGGTACTGGATGCACGCAGCATCCGCTGCCTTTGCCATCTCGCCGCCCAATGCATCGATTTCACGGACCAAGTGTCCCTTGGCCGTGCCTCCAATGGCCGGATTGCACGGCATATTGCCAACCGCGTCCAAATTGATCGTAAAACAAACAACTTTGCATCCCAGCCGCGCACCGGCCAACGCGGCCTCAATGCCCGCATGCCCTGCGCCAATCACTGCAATGTCAAAGTTGCCCGCATCAAAAGACATTTTGGCAAACCTCCTTTTGGCAAAATACAGCAAGATATTCGCTTGTATGTTGCCTGTCTGACAAGTTTTTCTCTCCAGCTGCTGTTGTTGATAACTCTGTGTACACTGGGTATAACTCTGCGTAAAGTTTTTACTTATTGTATGAAATTAATATATTATTACAAATTGTAAACTTTCATCAACGTGTTTTCCACCTATTTACACATATTAATCCACAATCTGTTTCAATCCACGCTCGACTTCCAACTCCTGTATGTCTTTTATCTATGTTCAGCAGCATCGGTTTTATAAATTTTAAAAATATAACATCCTATCTCATTTTCCAACACAAAACCGGTGGAAAATGTCCTGGATAATATCTTCCCGTACGTCCTCGCCTGTCAATTCCCCTAATGCGCCGATTGCACCTTCCACATCCAAGAGTACCGCGTCTGGCGTGACGCCCGCCGCAACCGCATCGGCCGCTTGTGTACAGCACACAGCTGCCCGGCGCAACGCATCGGCCTGTCGGGCGTTGGTAATCACACCACCATCAAAAATTGTTCCTTCCAACCCAGCACAGGAAAGTAGCGCTTGGCGCAGGTCATCCAACCCCTGCCCTTGTTTGGCACTGACATGTACTACGTAGCCAAAGCCCTCTGGTATCTCCGCTTGCATTGGCTTATCACATTTGTTGACAACCAGTAGCGCTTTTGGCGCTTGCCGCGCCCAGTCCAACGCTTCCCGATCCTCGTCGGTTAACGGCACACTTCCATCAATCACTGCCAAAACCAGCCCTGCTGTCTGGGCTGCACGCTGGGCGCGTTCCACTCCGATTTTTTCTACTGGATCAGCTGTATCTCGTAGGCCTGCTGTATCTTGCAATCGCAGGCAAAGCGGACCAATCCGCACGGTTTCCTCAATGGTATCGCGCGTCGTCCCGGCGATCTCGGTGACAATTGCGCGCGCATATCCGACCAAGCCATTGAGCAATGTGGATTTTCCCACATTGGGCCGGCCGACAATGGCGCAGGGCAATCCCTCGCGCAAAATTCGCCCGCGCTCATAAGACTGGTACAAAACATCGAGCTGTCCTGTAATCCGCTCCAAAAGGCTTTGCGCTTGCTGCACAAAAAAGGGTTCAATCTCCTCATCGGGGTAATCAACCACCGCCAAAAAATGCGCAGCCAGTCCAACCAGCTCCTGCCGCAGCGTGTGCATCTGCCCACCCGTTGCACCTGCCAACTGTCCGGCTGCATTTTCTGCCGCCTCCATGGTACGCGCAGCAACCAAATCTGCCACTGCCTCGGCTTCCATTAAATTCATTTTCCCATTTAAAAAGGCCCGGCGGGTAAATTCCCCGGCCTCCGCTTGCCGCAATCCTTGGGCAAATAAAGCGGAAAGGGCCTCGCTCAGCACTGCTGGCGAACCATGCAGCTGCAATTCGGCCATGGGTTCGCCTGTGTAGGTTTTTTCCCCGGGGAATCGCACGGCCATGCATTGATCGATGGTCCGTCCATCGCGCGCGAAAAGCGTGCCATAGATCAACATCCGCGGCGGGCATACGGAAAATTGTTTCCCTGAAGCTGGGCGAAAGATCGCTTCCACTGCTGCATCCGCCTGTTTACCGGAAATGCGGATCACACCAATTGCACCACCAGGCGCGGTCGCAATCGCCGCAATAGTATCCATTTTATGCCTCCTTTGGAGCAAAATAAGCCATTTTCATGATTCCAAACTGGGCAGCGTGTGATAATACAGAAATGTGTCTCGATAGGTCCCATCTTTTGCGTGGAACCCGCCCGGCATTCGGCCGATGCGCACAAATCCCAGAGACTCATACAGAGCAATCGCCCGGGTATTTTGCTCGACAACGGCGTTAAAAATTAACAGCCGGTACCCTAGCTGCGCAGCAGTCTCCATACAGTGGCAGACCAATGCCCGGCCGGCCCCTTTTCCCCGCCAATCAGCACGCACCGCATAGCTAGCGTTGCACTGGTGACCACACCGGCCGGCATGATTGGGATGCAAAATGTACAACCCCACCACGGTCTCCCCTTCACATGCAACACCAGTAAAATCCTGGCTGCTGAAAAAGTCCTGCCCAGACAAGGCATCCAGCGGTTGGATCTGCGGGAAGGCTTCGCCTTCTTCCACCTCTGCATTCCAGATTTCCAGCATCTGTGCTAAATCTTGTGCCTGAAACCGACGAATCTCCATATAGTTCCTCCTGACGAAAAAACCGGGCGGGCGCAAGGCCCGCCCAGTCCGGCTGTTTTCTTATTCTCGATTGCCGCGATTGCCCGAACGCGGCTGGAAGCCACGGCGCGGCGGCCGCGACGGTCCATCAGGCGCAATGACTACCCGGCGGCCAGGTTCAACACCTGTTGAATAGGTCGTCACACCCCGGAAATCCTGCAACGATGCGTGGATAATCCGGCGCTCATAGGGATTCATCGGCTCCAGCGTCATGGCTTTATGGTACTTTGATACCTTGACCGCCATTTTCCGCGCCAACCGCTCCAGGCTTTCCGCCCGCTTTGCACGGTAGTTTTCGGTATCAATTGTCAGCCGCAAGTGCTCTTCGCTGTTTTTATTCAGCACCAAACTCGTCAGGTATTGGATTGCATCCAGTGTGTCACCACGGCGTCCAATTACCGGGCCCATATCTGGACCAGAAATATCAATGCGCACATGGTCAGGCTCACTGATATTCAGCACAATTGCTTTGCCCTCGATATTCATCTTTTCCAACAGGCCATTGACAAATGCGACAGCTTCCTTTGCCTGCTGCGAAATCTGCTCCTCCGGCATTGGTACTGGATCAATATACGGTACAATCGGCGGATGCGCTGCGCGTCCCTCCCGCGGCGACCGCGGCGGGCGCTCTGTACGCTCTGCGCGAGGCTTGTCCGCCTTTTTTTCGCGCACCGGCGGTTTTTCACCCTTGGGTGCGGCTTTAACAAGATGGGGTGTTGTCAGGCGTGGGTCGCTTGACGCAATATTCTGAAAGTCCGCCGGCTTTTGCGCCAACTTTTTTTCCGGACGGCTTTCTGACTTTTTGTCCGGCTTTGGTGCCTCTTTTACCGGCGCTTCGTCCGGTGCTTCATAGGTGACCCGGATTTTAGCGTCAGCCGCACCAATGCCAAGAAACCCCTTTTTCCCATTGTCCAATACCTCAACCGAAACATCATCGCGATCCATATGCAGGAATTCCAGTGCCTTTTCAATCGCAATATCGCGCGTCGCACCGGTCATTTCAATGCTTTTTTGCATAGCTTATGTTCCTTCCTTTTTCTTTTTCCCTTTTTCCGGCTGTTTTTCTGGGATTGGATGGCGTTTTCGAATGATTTTCGTCATAATAATTTCCTGAACACAGGTAAAAATGTTGTTGAAAATCCAATAAACGCCGATCGCCGCTGGAAACTGAAATGCAAAATAAATACTCATCAGCGGCATCAGATAGATCATGACTTTCATGCTTCCTTGCAGCTGATTTTTCTGCATGCGCTGCAAAATCCACGAAGACATAAATGCCGAAAAGCCGGAAAGCAACGGAATCAGAACCAAAAGATTGAGCCCCAACGAGGGCGTAACCGACAAGTCGATCCCAAAGAAATCAAAATTCATCGGCTGCAACAGGCTTGCAATCGTATCGGATAGCCCGGCAATTTCAGGATCTAACTGGCCATTATGAAAAAACTGATTGCAGGCCTGGGCAATTTGCGTTTGAATGGTGTATGAATTTTGGTCGGTAATCTCAATGCCGACCTGCTGGGCCAACAGATTGATATCCTGTCCTGTATCGGTCGGCAGACCGCCAGACAGGCCCATCATAAAATTCATTGGCTTGACCACGGCATAATATAAGCCCATCATAACAAGCAAGGGGATAAAGGTCGGCAAACAGCCAGACATTGGGCTAACGCCCTCTTTCTCGTACAGTTTGCTGATCTCTTCATTCATTTTCATCTTATTGTTGGCATATTTTTTCTGAATCTGCTGCATTTGCCCTTGCAGGGCAGACATACGCAGCATATTCTTTTTTCCGTGGTAAGAAATCGGCAATATAACGAGCTTTACCAACAGGGCAAACAAAATAATTGCCAAACCATAGGACTGCACCGAGCCGTAAATCACGTTGAGCAGCATGCCCAGCGGCCGGACAATAATGATACCAAAAATATCACCCATGTGTTTAACTATCCTCCAAAGTTCGCGTTTTCATGCCGTTGCGCGCCCCATAGCTGCGCTTTGGCCGCTTTCCTGCCCCCTTCCGCAGGAGGGATTCAAGGAACCGGGTCATAAACATCGTGCTTGGAAAATGGGTGGCACCGGCAAATGCGTTTGAAGGCGAGCCAGCCCCCCTTGAAGGCGCCATATTTTTCAATGGCCTCCACCGCATATTGCGAGCAGGTTGGTATATACCGGCATCGCGGCGCCATACACGGCGAAATACATTTTTGATAAAACCGAATTCCCGCTAAAAAAAAGCGTTTCACGCTTTTTCGCCTCCATTTTCCGAACAGACAAGACCCAATTTTTTCATTGCGCGCAACAGTTCGCGCTCTGTACGTGCACAATTCGCACCTACCATACGCACACGTGCAACCAAAATCAGGTCATAACCCGTTATGATTTCATCTTCATGCAGACGGTATGCTTCCCGGAGCAAGCGCTTGATGCGATTACGCGTCACCGCTCCTCCCAGCTTTGGACTCACCGTCAGCCCAATGCGGCTGAATGAACGACGGTTTTTCAGCGCATATACCACTAAAAAAGGTGTAGCAGCCGATTTACCACGCCGATACAGCCGGCGGAATTCATAATTTTGTTTGATACGATAGGTATGCTTCATAAAAAGGCGTTCCTAATATCCAAAAAAGAGAAGAACCATTTTCTCCGATGCCCGGGAGACCGGCCTACTCGCTTACCGCAAACACAATTCAAATACTTTTTGCGGTCTATCCGGCAGGTTTTTCTATTTGGATCTTCTACCCTGCCGGACCGAATTGTATCGCATAGAAAATCCAAACCAAAAAATCTTTTAAAAAAGGGGCCGCGAAACCGACGGCCCCATATAAAATTCCGGCAAAGCCGGAAAGCGCAAAACATCTAACACCTACGGTTTAGTGGGTCAGACGTGCGCGGCCCTTCGCACGGCGACGAGCCAGCACTTTACGGCCGTTCGAAGTCGACATTCTCTTGCGGAAGCCATGCTCCTTGCTACGCTGACGCTTCTTGGGCTGATAGGTTCTCAGCATTTCTTTAGCACCTCCTACTGCATCTTAAATCAATGGGCACCGGCACAGGTCCAAACCGCCATTGTATATGCTAGCTATTTAGGCATATGCCGCTGCCTGTCCAATGCAATCTGAATCAGTATTTATTATAGGCACAAACCGACAGCCATGTCAAGGAGTTTTTCCCTTTCCCTTAAAAATTTTCGGTTCATCCACACCCTCGACAATTTCAGATTTATCCACAGGTTTTCCAAGATTAAACTAGCTACTCCTTTTTAGTTCACAAGAAATTGTATGGATAATTCGCAAATATTGCGTATATATCGCATTTATCTGGCGATAAAATATACAAAAATCAATTTTTCTCTCCAAATATTTTATCTTGCATTCTGTGCATAGCTTGTGGAAAACTTGCGTTCAATCGCCGAATTTTCGTTGAAAGGTAGAGGGCAGTGTGCTATGATGGAATATGAACAGCACTCGGTAAAAGAGGAGAGAACGAAACTATGAACGGTCCCAACGACGTCCTTAAAATGGCGCTGTCCCATATGGAAAAAACCATCAGTCCGGTTACGCTATCCGCCTGGTTTGACGATACAGAAGTTGTCTCTCTAACTGGCGATCAGATCACCCTGCGCGCATCCGGTCAATTTAAAAAGGAAATTATCGAAAGCCGCTTCATCGGTCCCCTATCCGAAGCGATCTCACAAATTTTAGGCGGAAATATCCAGATCCGTATCATTGTAGGCGACGAACTGCCCGCTGATAACACACTGATCGGCCTATCCTTCGACGATGAATACACCTTTGAACATTTTATCGTCGGCTCCTCTAACAAATTTGCACATGCTGCTGCCATTGCAGTGGCCAATAATCCCGCTGAAAATTACAATCCTCTCTTTATTTATGGGCAGTCCGGTCTCGGTAAAACCCATCTATTACATGCAATCGGCAATGTGATCCACCAAAACCACCCCAATTTCCGCATTATTTACGTGAAAGGTGAAGACTTTACCAACGAACTCGTCACCGCCTTACAAGAAGGTGAAGTTCCTGCTTTTCGCGGCAAATACCGCATGGCCGACCTACTACTAATCGATGATGTCCAATTCATTGCCGGCAAGGAGCGCACCCAGGAAGAATTTTTCCATACCTTCAACGCACTCTATGAATCGGGAAAACAAATCGTCCTCACTTCCGACCGGCCGCCAAAAGAAATGAACACTCTAGAAGATCGCATGAAAACCCGTTTCGAATGGGGCCTGCTCGCTGATATCCAGCCGCCCGACCTAGAAACCCGCCTAGCCATTATCGCATCCAAAGCGCTCAAACTCGGTTTTGAGCTCCCACGCGATATTATGTACCAAATCGCAGAAAATCTACAATCCAACGTCCGCCAACTGGAGGGAACAGTAAAAAAAATCAAGGCAAAACACGAGCTCAATGGAGAGCCTATTACAACAGCTATGGTTGAAAATGTGATTGAAGAGGTCAAATCCATCAATCCCGGCCTCAACCCCACCCCAGACATGATCCTCAAAACGGTTGCCATCTTTTATTCCATGCCAGTCGACCAAATCCTGGCCAACAAGCGTTCAAAAGACACCGTCCGTCCCCGCCAAATGGCAATGTATCTTATTCGAAAACTCACCAACTATTCTCTACCAGAAATCGGTAAAGTTTTTAACCGCGACCACACAACCGTTATGCACGCCTGCAATAAAATCGAGGACGAACGAAAAATCAACCCAGAAACCGATGATATCATCCGTACCCTCATCGAAAACATTCAAAATCTATAACCATATAAAGGATTTGCAAGATTTCCTGCAAATCCAATAAGGGCTTCCCAAATCAAAACGTAACAAAATGTTTCACAACAACACCCTTACACCCTCCCCACCCCTGCAAACTTATCCACATTCCTCCTGTGGAATCCACAAGAACAACCTGTGGACAAAAAATACAAAATCCAAACACCCAAAACTTATACCACTGCCCCCACAATCCCCTGTGGATAAAAAAATTCCCGGCAGCTCGAGTAAAAACCATGTTATCCACAGTTTCCCCACTACTACTACTACTACTATAATTCTATTCTCTATTTATTCATACCCTATTCCCCGGGAAACACGGCAAAAAATCAAACATACGCTGTGTATACAAAGAAAGGAACAAATCCATTATGAAATTCTCCTGTGAGAAATCGACTTTAATCGACGCAATCTCTATTGCTTCTCGTGCAGTTTCTTCAAAATCAACCATTGCCTTACTAGAAGGCTTACGCATCACCGCCGCAGACCAACTGACCCTAGCCGGCTATGATCTATCCATCGGAATTCGCACCAGTGTCGATGCTGATATTATCGAAGCTGGCGAAATCGTATTAAGTGCAAAATTGTTTGGTGAGATCGTCCGTAAACTCCCCAATGACATTGTCTATGTGGAAACCGACGAAAAAATGCTTACCACCATCAAATGCGGACGCGCAGTATTCAATCTTGTCGCCTCTGCATCCGACGATTTTCCGCAAATGCCCGAAGTAGATTGCACAAAAGAAATCTCTATGCCACAAAAAACTCTGAAATCTATGATTTCTCAAACCATTTTTGCAGTTTCTGATAATGAAGCAAAACCTATTCACACAGGTTGCCTATTTGAAACCGAGGGAAATCAACTTCATGTCGTTGCAGTAGATGGATACCGGTTATCTGTCAGACGTGAATTATTAGAAAATATGCCAGAAGAAGATATGAAATTTGTCGTTCCTGGCACAGCATTACGGGAAATTGAACGAATCTTAGCCGACGATGAACAGAAAACAGTATCGATTTATCCAGATGAAAAACATATTTTGTTCCAGTTTGGATCTACCATCTTGATTACACGCTTGATTGACGGCGAATTTCTCAACTATCGTTCCGCAATTCCGCACGAATTCAATCATATCGTGCCAATCAACACCCGAGAAATGATCGAATGTATCGAACGTGTCTCCCTTATTGTATCAGAAAAGTTAAAAAATCCGGTACGCATGACCTTCGACGGACCGGTTGTTAAAATGAGCTGTATTACAGCAGTTGGAAAATCCTATGACGAATGCCCCCTAAATGAACCAGTGGAAGGATTAGAGATTGGATTCAACAACCGATATCTTTTGGACGCTTTACGTGCTTGTACCGACGAACAAGTCATTTTATCCCTGAAGGGTTCGCTCAATCCATTGGTTCTAACACCAACCGAAGGCGATAAGTTTACCTATTTGGTGTTGCCCGTGCGGCTTAAATCGGGGGAATAACATGCAGAAAATTCAGATTTCCGGCGATTTTATCAAATTAGATTCGCTTTTAAAGTATGCAAATATGGTTTCATCGGGTGGAGAAGCAAAATTGCGCATTGCAGCAGGTGAAGTTTTCGTGAATGATGCACCGTGTACAATGCGTGGAAAAAAACTTTACGAAGGTGATCGGGTAGAACTCGATGGAATCTGTGTAGAGATCGCAAAGTAAATTGAAAATCGACGAAAACCCCTGGGAATGTTTCATGTGAAACAAAAAAAGATTACAAACTGTAATATCAAAACCTGTCCGCAAGTCATGGACAAAATCAAACGCAGAGCTACACGAAACATTTGTAGCTCTGCGTTTGCGGCCTTTTTTGGACATACACCTATGAGTCAATGGATGAATATTTATGAAGATTAATCGCATACAATTACAAAATTTTCGCAATTATGCGGCTGAAGAATTTTGCTTTCTGCCAGGCGTCAATATCATCAGTGGCGAAAATGCCCAGGGAAAAACCAATCTGCTTGAAGCTGCTGCTGCTCTGTCTACCATGCGGCTGTTCCGTACCGGGCAGAAAAAAGAGGGATTGCGGTTTGGTGTGCAGTCAGGTAAGATCTTAGGCGAATTTGAGGCGGAAAATCGGGATTTTACAGTGGAGATCCGCCTTTTTCAAAAAAAAGCAGCCGAGGTTTGGCGCAGCGGTGTGCGAATGAAACGGCAAAGTGATGCAAAGGGCATTTTAAAAACCGTTCTGTTCTGTCCGGATGATCTTTATCTGATAAGAGCAGGTGCAGCAGCACGGAGACGGTTTCTAGATACTGCCCTGTGTCAGTTGCGGCCGAATTATGACCGGGTCCTCAATGAATATGAGAGAGTACTTGCCCATAAAAATCGTATTTTAAAAGATAGCATAGAAAAACCAGCGCTTTTGGATGTGCTGGACGATTTTTCTCTGCGCTTGGCACGGTTAGGTGCAATTCTGATCCGATACCGGGCGTACTATATCCGAAAGCTGTCGGAAAAGGCTGCGCAAGTGCATCAGGAAGCCGCACCGCAAGAGCATTTAGGGATCGTTTACAAAACAGTATCCAGCGTCCAAGATCCATTTGCAACAGCGGCGCAAATTGAAAAGGACCTCATCACCCATGTGATGGGTCACCGGCGGTTTGAGCTTGCCGCAGCCAGTTGTCTGTCTGGACCACACAAAGATGACCTGGACATTACCATTAACGGGGTTTCTGCCTCTTCTTTTGGTTCACAAGGACAAGTGCGGACTTGTGCACTGGCCCTCAAACTGGCCGAACGAGAGATGTTCTTTGAAGATAGCGGTGAATATCCGGTGTTGCTACTCGATGACGTTTTATCTGAACTAGACCGTAAACGGCAGGATTTTGTGTTAAACCGCATCAAAACAGGACAGGTCCTGCTCACCTGCTGTGAAGAAGACGCAGCTGAAAAAATAAAAGCAGGTAAGGTTTTTTTTCTGCAAAACGGAAAAATTCTCAAGGAGTATGTGGCAGGTGACTAAGCAAGTGTCTATTTATACAGTTTTTTGGCTGGTTTGAAGACGGAATTAGTCATTTTGAACGGCAAAAACTTTATTTTTTCACAGACAAAACGGCTAAAAAGTGGTATAATATGAATAGAAGCTGGGTCGGCAAAACCACTGGAGAAGGGCGGAAAAAAATAAGCCATGTATGTGCACATTGGACAGGATTATATGATTCCATTGGGGCAGATCGTCTGTATTTTCGATATGGATACCGCAACCGCTTCAACGCGGACGCGGCGGCTTTTGCAACGGCTTTCCGACGAGGGCCGCGTGGTCGATCTGTGCAACGATCTTCCCGGCGCAGGGGTGCTGTGTGTCAGTGAATTGGGTGAGCTTCTCTATCTTTCCCCGATTTCTTCGCGTACGCTGCAACGGCGGGTAGAGGAAATCCAAAGCGGTAAGCAATATCATCTCATAAAGTAAAGGATTTTTGTATGAGCGAAAATATCGAAAAAAAAGAAGGCCAAGATTTGAAAGAGGAAATCCTCGATCTGCGCGTGACCGAAACATACGATGAAAACCAAATTCAGGTACTAGAAGGCCTGGAGGCTGTGCGCAAACGCCCCGGTATGTATATCGGTTCGACCTCGGCCCAAGGGCTGCACCATCTGGTATATGAAATCGTGGACAACTCCATTGACGAGGCGCTGGCCGGCTATTGCACCCATATTGAAGTGACCATCGAAAAGGGAAATATCATTCGTGTGGCCGATAATGGCCGCGGTATCCCCTGCGGTATTCATCCGCAGATGGGTATTCCAACGCTTGAGGTGGTTTTGACCGTCCTGCATGCAGGCGGCAAATTTGGCGGCGAAGGCTATAAAGTCTCGGGTGGCCTGCACGGCGTCGGCTCGTCGGTGGTAAACGCTCTGTCCTTGTGGCTGGAAGCCGAGGTGCGCGACGGACACGAAAAGCACTTTATGCGCTTTGAACGCGGCCAAACGGTGAAAGCCATGGAGTCAGTCCCCTTTGAAAGCGAAACCGGCACCACCATCCGGTTTCAGGCTGACCCGGAGATTTTCGAAACCACCGTATATGACTTTGAGGTGCTGGAAAAACGCCTGCGCGACCAGGCGTTTTTGAATGCAGGCATCAAAATCACCCTGCGCGACGAGCGCGAGGACGAGCCCGAAGAAGAGGTCATGCATTACGAAGGCGGTATCCGCCAGTTTGTCGAATACCTCAACCGCACCAAAAATCCCATCCATAAAGAAGTCATCTACATGGAGGGCAGCCGCGAAGGCGCCATGGCCGAGGTTGCCATGCAATACACTGATTCCTATTCGGAAACCCTCATTTCGTTTGCTAACAACATCAACACCACCGAGGGTGGCACCCATGAAACCGGATTTAAAGCGGCTTTGACGCGAGTTTTAAACGACTATGCCCGCAAATACAACCTCATCAAGGAAAATGAAAAATCTTTTTCAGGCGACGATGTACGTGAAGGACTGACCGCTATCATCTCGGTTAAGCTCCAGGAAGCCCAGTTTGAAGGTCAAACCAAAACTAAATTGGGAAATAGTGATATGCGAACACTGGTCGAAACCATGATGAATGATCGCCTGACCACCTTCTTCGAAGAAAACCCGGCGGTCGCACGCACGATTATCGACAAAGCACAAACCGCTTTGCGCGCCCGGGAGGCTGCGCGCAAAGCGCGGGAATTGACCCGCCGTAAATCGGCGCTCGACGGCGCTTCCCTGCCCGGTAAATTGGCCGACTGCCAGGAGCGCGACCCACACCTGACCGAGATCTACATCGTCGAGGGCGACTCGGCGGGCGGCTCGGCCAAAGAAGGGCGCGACCGCCGCTACCAGGCCATCCTGCCGCTTTGGGGCAAGATGCTCAACGTGGAAAAAGCCCGCTTGGACAAGGTCTACGGCAACGAAAAACTCACCCCCATGATCACCGCCTTTGGCGCGGGCTTTGGCGAGGACTTTGACATCAGCAAATTGCGATATGGAAAAATTATCCTTATGGCCGACGCCGATGTGGACGGCAGCCACATCCGTACCCTGCTATTGACCTTCTTTTTCCGCTTTATGCGGCCGCTGATCGAGCATGGACACGTCTATATTGCACAACCACCCCTTTTCAAAAATGAAAAAGGTAAAGATGTGCGCTATACCTACTCGGACGAGGAACAGCGTGCCTGTATTGACGAAATGGGTGAAAATGTCCGCGTACAGCGTTATAAGGGCCTGGGCGAAATGGACCCCGAACAGTTGTGGGAAACCACAATGAATCCGGAAAACCGAATTATCAAACAGGTCCACATGGAAGATGCAGCGGCGGCAGACGAGATTTTTGCCATGCTCATGGGGGAAAAAGTAGAGCCGCGCCGCGAATTCATCGAAAAGAACGCCAAATATGTAATGAATCTGGATGTCTAACGGGCTTGGGAATACAAACCAAAATTTTCAGTTTGCAAAATGCATGATTCCCGGCAGTCCAAGTCCTCTTTTGGAGGGAAAGAATGAGTCAAGAATACGAAAATCAAAAAATTATCCAAGTGGAGCTTTATCAGGAGATGAAGAGCTCCTATATCGACTATGCGATGAGCGTCATTGTGGCCCGCGCGCTGCCCGACGTGCGCGATGGCTTGAAACCGGTGCACCGCCGCATCCTGTACGCGATGTTCGAAGACGGCCTGACATCGGACAAGCCCTACCGCAAGTCAGCGACCACGGTCGGCAATGTGCTCGGCCGGTACCATCCGCACGGCGATGCTTCGGTGTATGACGCGCTGGTGCGCCTGGCCCAGCCTTTTTCGCTGCGCTATCCCCTCATCGACGGCCATGGCAACTTTGGCTCGATTGACGGTGACCCTCCGGCGGCTTACCGCTATACCGAGGCCCGCATGGCCAAAATTGCCAACCATATGCTGGCCGATATCAAAAAGGATACGGTCACCTTTCAGCCCAACTTCGATGAAGAACGCAAAGAGCCGGTAGTCCTGCCTTCGCGGTTTCCCTGCCTGCTGGTCAACGGCTCTTCGGGCATCGCAGTCGGTATGGCCACCAACATCCCACCCCACAACCTCACCGAGGTGATCGACGGGGTGTGCTATGTCATCGACCACCCCGAAGCCGACCTAGACGAGTTGCTCGCCATTATCAAGGGACCGGACTTCCCAACCGGCGGCATCATCATGGGCCGTGCCGGGATGCGTGCTGCTTATGCCACCGGCCGCGGCAAGATCAAAGTGCGCGGCCGCTGCACCATTGAGGAGACCGAAAATGGCCGCAGCCAGATTGTCATCACCGAAATTCCCTACATGGTCAATAAAGCCCGCTTGGTCGAGTCCATGGCCAACTTGGTCAAGGACAAGCGGGTGGACGGAATTTCCAACATCATGGACCACTCCTCCCGCGAAGGGATGCGCATTGTCATCGACATCAAGCGCGACGCCAATGCCCAGGTGGTCTTGAACCAGCTGTATAACTATACCCAGTTGCAGGATACCTGCTCGATGATTTTGCTCGCACTCATCCCTTCCCCGTCCAATCCGGACCGGGTGCAGCCGCGCGTGCTGACCCTGCGAGAAATCATCGATTACTATATCGACTTCCAAAAAGACGTCATCGCCCGCCGCACCCGCTTTGACCTGGCCAAAGCCCAGGCGCGTGCGCACATCCTGGAGGGTCTCAAGGTCGCCACCGACCAGGATAATATCGATCGGATCATTGCCATCATCCGTGCCTCCAAGAACGAAGCAGAGGCCAAGGAAAACCTGTGTAAGGAGCCGTTTTGGATCGATCAGATCGCATTGCTGGGCATTGTGGACGGGTCAGAGCATTTTGAATTCCACCTGGACGATGCCCAGGCCCAGGCGATTGTCGATATGCGTTTGGGTCGCCTGTCCGGCCTGGAGCAGCAAAAGCTCAACGACGAATACCAAGAGCTGGAGAGCAAGATCGCCAGCTTTATGGACATCCTGTCCAGCGACCGCAAGATGCTGGATGTTGTCAAAAAAGAGATGCAGGAAATCAAAAACGCCTACGGGGATGAACGCCGCACCGAAATCGCCAACGTGGCCGACGAGATTGACATTGAAGATTTGATTGAGGAAGAGGACTGCACTTATACCCTCACCCACCTCAATTACATCAAGCGCATCCCGACTTCGGCCTACCGGGCGCAAAACCGCGGCGGCCGCGGCGTCAACGCCATGTCCACCCGGGAGGAGGACTTCACCCGCGGGCTGTTTACCGCCTCCACCCACGACACCCTGCTGTTCTTCACCACCCAGGGCAAGGTGTACAAGCTCAAGGGCTACCAGGTACCCGAGGCCGGCCGGGCCGCAAAAGGTACCAACATCGTCAACCTGCTCGAGCTGGATACCGACGAAAAGGTCACCGCCATGTTCCCCATCCGGGAATTTTCCGACGATAAATACATGGTCTTTGTCACCCGCATGGGCACCATTAAGCGTGTGGTTCTCAGCGACTTGCAAAATATCCGCAAAGGCGGTTTACGCGCGCTGAATTTGAACGAGGGCGATGTTGTGGTCGATGTGCGGTTGACAGGCGGGGATGAAAATATCCTTATCGCTACCCATGAGGGCAAGGCCATTGCGTTTGCCGAATCCGAAGTGCGCGCCATGGGCCGCACAGCGGTCGGTGTGCGCGGCATCCGCTTGAACGAAGGCGATTATGTCGTAGGCGCAGCAAGGGCGCGTAAGGGCGCACAGGTGCTGTCTAT
Organism: uncultured Butyricicoccus sp.; assembly: GCA_904420185.1. Classification (GTDB taxonomy): domain Bacteria; phylum Bacillota; class Clostridia; order Oscillospirales; family Butyricicoccaceae; genus Butyricicoccus_B. Next base: position 63,895 of record CAJFUJ010000061.1, read on the forward strand.
CACCGAAAACGGCTACGGCAAGCGCACTGCCGTGGAGGAGTTTACCGTCCACCACCGCGGCGGCAGCGGGATTACCCTGCACAACCTGACCGAAAAGACCGGCTTAGTGGCTGGCATCGCGGTGGTAGATAGCGACAATGACATTATGATTATCACTGACGATGGCGTCATCATCCGCACGCCAGTTGATCAAATCCGTGAATGCGGCCGGTCAAGCCAAGGTGTCATTGTCATGCGTACCAACGACGATGTCAAGGTGATCTCCATTGTCCGGACCGACCATGAAGAAGATGAGACCGGAGAAGAAACTGCCGATCCCACTTAAACCACTCAAACAAAAGAAAATGCCGCAGATTGTTTGAAATCTGCGGCATTTTTGTATTAGTAGATGACAACCGTGGTGCGTGTTGGAATATTATAATATAGCCAATTGATGCCGTCGTCTAACATCCGCACGCAGCCGGCCGATACCGGGAAGCCGATGGAAGCATCCTTCAGGGTGTTGGTCCCCGGATAGTACAACCGGGAGTGGAAAGCATAACCGGTATTGGGATAGAACCGTACAATGGGGCGGCAGGTGTAGCTGCTGGTCACCCAGGCTGTCTGCTTGTAGGTGACATAGGTCACGCCGACCGGAGTGGGGGTGCTGGATTTGCCGGTGGCGCAGGGAAATTCATGGATTAATCTCCAGTTGCCCTGCGAGCCCTCGAATACGTTGACCATCTGCGCCGAGCGGCTGACCCAAATGAGGTATTGAGTTGGGCTAGAATACCCCTTTGCATTGACAAAAACCGTTTTTTCATCATCCGAATAGTCGGTGTTGCCCGAGCGGTATGTGGGGTTTACCTTGGCAAGAACCTCAGCCGGAGAAGGAAGATAGTGGCTGGCTGGGTAATTTTCGATTGCCACCGTAGCGCCGGCAAGAATTTTTTCATTTTCACCGGTGGTTGGATTCTGATAGGTTAAGACAAAACCAACCGTGTGCTCAAGCACCATGTTACGGGTAAAGGTGATGGGCTGGCGGTATGTAGAAGTCCGTCCTTCGCTGATTTCAAAAGCGGTATTGCCAAAGGCTGCAACCGGTTGTCCATCCAAATACCACTGTGCGCCGCATACGCGCGCTTTGTCAACGCCTTTGATGGTCGCTGTTGCAACGATTTCACCACCAGGGGCGACTTTGGGCGCTGATACGGTCACCGTCACACCGGTCAAGCCATTGTCCACTTTGGAGTCGTCCAGGGTGTCGGCGGAAAGAGAAATTTCGCACAATTTTCCGGTGACAAAAATGGTACCAGCATGGCCGGCGCCAACAAGCGAGGTACGTGCGCCGCCAATATCGGCAGCGCTCAGTGTACCGTCTACGGTGATATAGTTGCTGAGCGCATCTGAAGTAACGCGCAGATCTTTGATAACGGTTTGGCTATCGGCAATGATGGTATTGCCACTGCCGCTAATGATTAGGCTATCCAGTTGCATTCCATTGAGCACAATGGTACGGTCAGATCCCGTGATTTCTACTTGTGAGGTAACGTTTCCGTTCAGCGTGACCGCACCAGTGCCGCCGCCGATGGAAACCGTGCCAAAGGAATTCCCGTTTTCATTGGATAGCACAAACGGATTACCAGTGGTAGCAATGGTCAAGCGGTGGACCGATATGGGTTGATCACCGGTAAATACCGTCCCCATATCCTCGCCACGCAAAACCATGCGGTCGTAGGATGAAGCCAGCTGGGTAGGGGCGGTAAAGAATACCGAAACCGGGCTGTCTGTCTGGGGAGTTTCTTCGGAAACAGGAGGGTCTTCAGACGTGTCCTCGGTTCCGTCGGTGGGCGTATCAGACGGCTGCTCGGACGTGTCTTCCGTTTCGTCGGTAGGCGTATCAGACGGCTGCTCGGACGTGTCTTCCGTTTCGTCGGTAGGTGTATCAGACGGCTGCTCGGACGTGTCCTCCGTTTCGTCGGTGGGCGTATCAGACGGCTGCTCGGACGTGTCTTTGGTTCCGTCGGTGGGCGTATCAGATGTCTGCTCGGACGTGTCCTCGGTTCCGTCGGTGGGCGTATCAGACGGCTGCTCAGACGTACCATCAGTTTCATCGGTAGGCGTATGAGATAGCGTTTGATCTGGTTGCTTGTCTGTCGATTCACTGGTATCCTTGGAAACAACCTGTGCTGTGGTGGATTCTGGCGTGTCCACCTCTTCCCCTGATTTAGAAATCGATTGGGCGGGGGTTTGTGCAGTGGTCTCTTCGGTCTGTCCGTTTGAGAGGGTCAAATAAGACGGGTCCAGGATGCGGTAAATCAAGGATACAAACTCGGCGCGCGTAATACCGCGGGAGGCCTGCAAGGTGCCATCCTGGGAGCCAGAAAGAATGCCATCCCGTACTAGAACTGCTGCTGCCCGTCGTTGGGCACGGGTCAAGGTTGTGGCATCGGAAAAAGCGTTGAGGACACTCTCGTCGGGTGCGGCTTCATCCAGACCAAAGGCAGCTGTCAAAGCCGGGAAAACCTGTGCGCGGGTAACTGGCGAACTAAGGTTTAACGAACCGTCCAGCGGCAGAATGCCGAGAGAAGCAGCCTTGGAAGCGTCCTGGCTATACCACAAGCCAGCGGCCGTATTGGGATAGGAACGGTCGGTATTTTGTGCATCAAGCACACGGTTTAAAATGGCAGCCATTTGTGCACCGGTCAAGCTTCCACTCGGCAGCAAAAGGCCGTCTGATCCTTGTAAAAGCCCCTCGTCAACTGCACGGCTGAGTGCATCATAGGCCCAATGGCCGCTGGCGTCGGGAAAATCCTGAATGGAAATCGCGGCTGCCTGGCTGATGAAAAGCGCGCCTGCGCACAGCGTGGCTAAAATGCGTTTTCGTTTGTTCTTCACGTGATGTCCCTCCTCTTCATTCAGATTCCAAAGACATGGAATCTATCCAAGATTATCGTATCGGATAGAAGAGGTAAAGTCAAATGATAATTTGGTAAAAATATAGAATATTTGCGTCTTTTTGTCGCAATTTTTTTGATTTCCGGCCAATTCCCGGTAAAAATAAAAATTTCCAAACATAAAGCCGGTTTTCCCAAAAAAAATAGGGAAAACTGGATGCGTTGACAGCCGTTTTGGAACGTGGTACACTAAAAATAAAAAGGGCAGAAAAATGATTGATTTTTTGATTGTCAGCCTAATTTTGGCGGCTGTGATTTTATGTGTTCGATATTTGCACCGGCAGGCACGCAGCGGTAAGGGCTGCTGTGGTCACTGCACAGGTTGCAGTCATGCTTGCAAAAAGGAGGAAAAATGAGAGCAATCATTACAGGCGCTTCGTCCGGTATTGGACGGGATATGGCCCGCCTGCTTGCTGCAAGAGGCTATGATTTAACGCTGGTCGCCCGACGAAAAGACCGTTTGCACGCCTTGGCAAAAGAGCTTCCAGTAAACTGTCAGATTCTTTCAGCCGATCTTTCGAATGTGCGCGAATGCCGTTTGGTGTATGAAGCCGCCCGCGGGAAAGATGTAGAAATTTTGGTGAACAACGCGGGCTTTGGCTTGTTTGGAAATTTTTTGGAAACCAATTTAGACACCGAACTGCGTATGATCCAGACCAATATTGTGGCAGTCCATGTGCTTACGAAACTATTTTTGCGTGACTTCCAGGACAAAGGCGAAGGATATATTTTGAATGTATCTTCTTCGGCTGGATTTATGGCTGGCCCACTGATGGCTACCTACTATGCGAGCAAAAATTATGTGCTACGATTGACCCAAGCCATTCGTGAAGAACTGCGCCAGCAAGGCAGCGGCGTACAGATCGCTGCACTTTGTCCAGGACCGGTAGAAACTGAATTCAATCGGGTAGCTGACGTGCGTTTTTCCATTGGTGGATTGCCAAGCGAACAAGTTGCACAATGCGCAATTGATGGCCTTTTTTCCGGAAAAGGCATTATTGTACCCGGTTTTGGTATGAAAATGGCGCTTGCAGTCCGCCGCTTGGCGCCTGAAAGTTTGGTAACCCGGGTAGCTTATCATATTCAGCATCGCAAAGGAAGCGCCAAATAAAACCTTATGGTGATTCTAAAAATCCCGTAAGAGGTATTGACCTCTTACGGGATTTTTCATGTTCAGAATGATCTATATTTTTTCCATTCAGAAACAGCGAGTTCATCACAACGGTTGTTATAAGGGTTATCCGCATGCCCCTTAACCCAGTGAAAGGTAACTGTGTGACGGTCTAGAAGGCTAAGCAAGCGATCCCATAGTTCTGGGTTTTTGGCAGGTGTTTTATCGGCTTTTTTCCAACCGCGCGCCTTCCAACTTTTGGCCCATCCCTTGGTGATCCCATCGATGACGTATTTAGAATCCGAATAGAGCGCGACCTGACAAGGCTCTTTGAGCAGTTCAAGGGCCGAAATCACGCCTAGCAACTCCATCTTATTGTTGGTGGTGTGCGGGTCTCCACCAGAAATTTCTTTTTCATGGGGGCCATATTGCAAAATTGCACCCCAACCGCCTGGTCCAGGATTGCCTGAACAAGCGCCGTCGGTATAAATGGTAACTTGCTTCACAGCTTCCTCCTTTTTGATTTATACAGAGTTTCCACAAAGTTATGCACAGATTATACCCAGGTAGCCCAGATATCTGGACAATAGCCGACTGTGGCCTGTTTGCCGTTGCGAACAATCGGGGTGCGCAACAGCTTGGGATTTTCTAGCAGGCAGTCGATTTGCGCTTGTTCATCCGCCAGATAGCGCAATTCGATCGCCTCTTTGGCCTTAGAATCAATTAGCAGTTCAAAGCCACCCAGTGCCCGGCGGACCGAATCGAATTCGCCGCGCGACATTCCATATTCAATCAAATTGACCGATTGAAAGCGAATCCCTCTTTCCTTAAACCAGCGCTCCGCTTTTTTTGTGTCAAAACATTTATTTTTCCCAAAGATTTGAATATTCATTTTTGACCTCAACTTTCTTCCTAGCGATCAGGATACTCTATTATTTGGAAAGCAGCAAGTCATTTTTCGGATACATAAAATACGCGAAAAAAGCATTTTGATGTCATACAATATCCTGTATAGAATAAAATAAAAATATTGTTTTTGTAGGTAAGGTACAAATAAAAATAAGAAAAAATATGCAAAATGTACATTGAAAAAGCATAGGCTTTTTCCTATAATAGAATCAGAAGATGAAACCGATTTCAGTATGATGCAAAGTATCTTATAAAGAATATAATGTGCTTGTATCGTGATGCAATGGATTCTGTAACTCTTTTCTTTCCAGATTATGCACATTATATTTTTTAACTGTGCTGTAGCCCGTGTTGGGAAGCATCAAGAGAGGAGAGATTGTAGAATGCTATCAGAAGTAAAATTTCGATGCGGCCACACAGGGATGATGGACCTGACAGGACAGGCCGAAGAACGCGCCAAAAAAGTCCGGTGGTATGCAAAGCATGTAATTTGCCCCGACTGCCGGTTGAGCGCCGCAATGAACAAATGGGATACACTCCGGAAAGAATCTGCTTTCTCTCCGGAAGCTGTACCGGTTTTTGTACAAGATTAACAACCAATGGTAATGTGTTGCCCTCCCCCTTTCCGAAAAGCAGCCGCTGGGGAGTTCGTTCTCCAGCGGCTGCGATCCCCAGCATCATTGGTCAAATGATCGGTAAACAATACGAAAAAATCCGCCAAAAAGGCGGATTTTTTATCGGCTGAGTGCACCGAAAATCATACAGATCACCAAAAATACCGCGGCAAGGATTGCGCACAATCGTGCCAAACGACTATATTTTTCTCGATCTGTTGCGGCATGTTCGGAACCCTTACGCTCCACCTCGCCGTCTTTCATGCCGGTTCGTATCTGGAAAAACGCAGTCAACACTGCGCAAACGCCAAATAAAAGAAGCGTCAGATATTGCAGTGCGCGCATGTTTATAGCAGGTTGAGTGCGACAGCCAAAATCACGAACAGAATGCTTACGCCCGCTGTAACCCGGTTGAGCGTGGACTGCATTCCGTGCGCCTTTTTGGAACCAAAGAAGGTCTCAGCGCCGCCGGCAATGGTGCCAGACAGACCCTGAGAAGTACCCTCCTGCAACAGGATGGTGACAATCAAAAACAGGCAGGCCAGTACTTCCACAATACTCATAACGATGTGAAGGGTATCCATAGCTTTTTCAAACCTCCGCTTCTTTAAAAAATTGCTTTATTTTAGATTCTCTGGCCAGAGCCAGGATAAACATTGTGTGCGTACACATTATCATAGCATATGTGTATCAAGATTGCAAGCAATTTTCAGATAAAATCATCAGCAAAACCAAAGAATCCAGCAGTTTATACCAGGTTTTTGATTAGGTCACGCAGCGGACCGCCCATGCGGTTGACATAAATTTTGTGCCGATCCAAATCGACCAGCGCAACACGTAGCGATGACCAGCCTGACGACTTGGGTGCATGATACCGCAGCTCATTGGCTTTATTTTTGAGCTTTTTGGCTACCACTGGATCGACTTGGCCGGATACAAAAATCAGGCTGACCATGGAAAATTCATGCATGGGGTCGGCTGGAACGATTTCTTTTTGCACATCGCAAGCAAATTGCCACCATTCCTCCAACGCCGGAAGATCCATCATGGGCACCGCGTAGATCATCCGAAACTCATGGCAGTGGGTCACCTGCTTGGTAGGCATCAGACCCATAAGCTTTTTCTTTTCAGAGGTGGAAAATTCGGCGGAAAGCGCCGCAACCCGGCCGTTGTGCTCGATCATGCGCGCGCACGAAAACTGCTTAGGCAGTGTACGCTCCACTTGGTTGCAAAATTCGACAAAAGTTTCAGAAAAGTTGGGAATCATGGCGTTGCTCCTTACAGATCGGCGGGATATTGGTCGGAAAGCGCCGCAAGTGCAGCCTGTACGGTGGGCTTGTCCGCCTGATAGGTCACACCGAACCAGCGCGCACTGGTTGTGAGCAGGCGGGCAGTGGCTTTGCCCTGCACAATCAAGGCATCTACGGCAGAAGGCAGATAAAATTCGGCTTTTTCTGGATTTTTAGGCAGTGTTTCAGAAAAAAAGCTGCGTAACATCCCGGTCAGTTCGGAACAAAACGAGGGTGTGAACCCCCAGAGGTTCATGGAAACAGGGGTGCCTTCTGGGATCATCCCTCCGTCCACCCCATTTTCTTCAAAATGGATGCGTCCGTCGGCTTGGCGCGCAATCGCGGTGCGCTCTACGATCGAGGAGAGATAGCCCTGCGCATCGGCGGTGCATACGCCGCGGGAAACCGAGCCGTTGTCGGTCAGGGTATTTTCCACCTGGTAGCCCACCATGCAGTAGCGGTATTTGTCATCGTCTACTGTACAGCTCAAAAAATCAAACATTTTTTGAAATGCATCTGCGCCATAAAAATCGTCGGCATTGATCACGGCAAATGGCACATCCAGCTGTCCGCCCGCGCACCAAACCGCATGACCGGTCCCAAGTGGCTTGACTCGTCCAGATGGAGCGGTCAGACCGTCTGGCAGGTTGTCCAGTGTCTGGTAGGCATATTCCACTTGCATATAGCGGCGGGCCTTTTGCCCAACAGATTGCTCAAAGGCCTCGGTCAGTTCGGGCTTGATGATGAAGATTACCCGGGAAAAACCGGCGCGATATGCGTCATAAATAGAATAATCTAGGATAATTTGGCCATTTGGACCGAGCGGGTCGATCTGTTTGAGTCCGCCATAGCGGGAACCCATGCCAGCAGCCATGACAACGAGCGCCGGAATATTTTTCATAGGAAGTTCCTCCAATTCAGGTGTAATACAAATGCAGGTGTGATCAAATCCTAAAAATGATACATTGCTGAAATAAGCAAAGGAGCGTTTTGTCTTTGCTGCTATTATAATCGATTTTACCGGTTCTGACAAGCATTGTACCAGCAAAATGCAATAAAGCAGGGGTCTTTGTCAACTGGTTTTGGATAAAACAATGAAAATGTAGCAGGTCCGCCTATGCACAAAGGGTTGGTGTTGTCAAATCCGCGCAAGCGATGGTAAAATAAGATGAATAGCGTATTCGATAAAAGCAAAATTTATATTTTGCAGGTTTCAAGTTGTGAAGTGAGGTATGGAGTAACAATGCGAAGAACAAAAATTATTTGTACGCTGGGTCCGGCTACCGATGAGGGCGATGTGCTGAAAAACATGATGAAGGCGGGCATGAATGTCGCACGCTTTAATTTCAGCCACGGTTCGCATGAGGAACACAAGGGGCGCATGGATCAGGTCAAAGCACTCCGCGCAGAGCTGGGTCTGCCAATCGGCATCATGTTGGACACAAAAGGTCCAGAGATCCGTACAAAAACGTATAAGAATGGCAAAATTGAGATTGTGGAAGGCCAGGAATTCACCCTGACAACGCGGGATGTAGAGGGGGATGAAACCATCGTCTCCATCACCTACCAGGGCCTGCCGGATGACGTCAAGGTCGGCACCCGTATCCTGATTGACGACGGTTTGGTCGCCTTTGAGGTGAAGGCGATTAAGGGCACCGACATTGTCTGCCGGGCGCTCAACGGTGGCCCGCTGTCCAACCGCAAGTCGGTCAACGTGCCGGGTATCCGTCTCAATATGCCCTATGTCTCGGAAAAGGACCGCGACGATATCATTTTCGGCTGTTCGCAGGGGATTGACTTTATTGCAGCTTCCTTCTGCCGTTCGGCACAGGATATGCGCGATCTGAAGGAAATTTTGCAGGAACAAAACTGCGAAGATGTAGAGATCATCGCAAAAATCGAAAATATGGAGGGTGTGCACAATATCGACGAAATTTTGGACGAGGTCGAGGGCATTATGGTTGCCCGTGGCGATCTGGGTGTCGAAGTTCCGTTTGAAGAGCTGCCTGAAATTCAAAAGAGCTTAATTAAAAAGTGCGTTTCGCGCGGCAAGCGGGTGGTCACTGCTACCCAAATGCTCGAGAGCATGGCTAAAAATCCGCGCCCGACCCGCGCGGAGGTATCCGACGTGGCCAATGCGGTCTTTGACGGCACCAGCGCGATCATGCTTTCGGGCGAAACTTCAGTGGGTAAGTATCCGGTTGAAACCGTTCAAACCATGAGCCGTATCGCTGAAAACGCTGAGTCTACCATCCACTTTGACCGCCGCCGCATCACCCGGCCGGAGTTTACCGATATGGCGGTCAAGGGAGACAGCAAAACTAACGCCATTGCACACGCGGTTTGCAACGCAGCGGCCGATTTGGAGGCCAAATGTATCGTTGCATTTACCGAGTCTGGTTCTACCGCGCGCGCTGTATCCTCCCGCCGTCCGGGAAAAATGATTGTAGGCGCGACCCCGTCGGAAAAGACGTTCCACCGTCTGACCATGTCCTGGGGCGTTATCCCTTGTTTGGTCGGGCGCCCGGAAAGTGGTACGTCGCTGTATATGCAGGCGGTCCGTGGCGCAGTTTTGGCGATGGATGTACAAGTTGGCGATATCATCATTGTCACCGCTGGTATGCCGGTCGGCCGGGTTAGCTACACGAACACCATGCGGGTCATGCAAGTGACCGAGGATTTTATCAATTTGGCGTTTGAGGAGTAAGCCGCCAAATTTTTAAACAGTAGATAAAATGCTGAAAACATTTACAGTTTGTTCAACTCTTTTGCATAGATTGTGATAGAATACGGGTTGTACCGGCCGTGCCGCCTGGTTTCCGGGCGGCACGGCTGTTTATATCTAAGTAAAGGGATTGGGATGGGAGACATGTCATTTCGAAGATTCTTGCGCATTGTACGCCGTTGGCTGCTGCTGGCGGTGGTGGCCGTGCTGATGATTACAGCTGGACTATTTGCCTACCGCTTGTTTTTTTCCTATACCCACGACAGTTCGCTGGATGGGATGTCGGATGAAGAGCTTGCGGTAAATACCAAACCAGCTTCGGGCATCACCAATATCGCATTGTTTGGCGTGGATACCCGGCCAAATGAGCCCACCCGGTCAGATTGTATGATGGTTATGTCGGTGAATGCAGATACTGGGACCATCAAGCTGATTTCACTGATGCGCGACAGCAAGGTGGAGGTAGACGGACATGGTACCCAAAAGCTATGCCACGCTTACAGTTACGGAGGACCAGCGCTGGCGATTAAAACCATCAATCAAACCTTTAACTTGGATATCACCGACTATGCCGAGGTCAATTTTGTCCAGATGGCCAATCTCATCGGTGAAATTGGCGGTGTGGATATCGATGTATCCGAGGCCGAACGGGTCGAAGCAAATAAATATATTCGGGAATACTATGAATCGTTCGGTATGGAGCCTGAACTGATTGAAGAAGCAGGTTTTCAGCACCTCAATGGTATCCAAGCAATGACCTATGCCCGTATCCGCAAGGGCGGTACCGGAGATGATTGGGGGCGCGTAGAGCGGCAGTCGGTCGTTCTGGAGGCAATGTTTGAAACGATACAGGATAAATCCATTACAGAGATGGTTGCAATGATGCCGCGCCTACTGCCTTATGTGACGACTTCACTGAAAAAAACCGAGATGATTTCGCTAGCCAAGGGCTTACTTGTAAATGGCCAGCCACAGATCGAGCATACCCGCTTCCCCAAGGACGGAGAATGGGAATATGGCGGCAGCCAGGAGCAATATATCGTCTATGATTTGGACAAGGCCGCAGAGGAAATCAACGATTATATTTATAACGGCGCAGCTGCTTGAAAACCGGGGATTGACAGATGTAAAGATTGTGCTATAATCAAAGATAGAATTTCATAAAGTGAGCAGCCGGTGCTCTTCTCCGTAGATGAAGAGGTAAAAGGGAAACAGGTGCAAGTCCTGTGCGATCTCGTCACTGTATGCAGGGAATATGGGGCCATGAAAGCCACTGGTGTCAAACTGGGAAGGCGGCCCGATGTGTCGATCTGTGAGCCAGGAAACCTGCCGTCTGTTGGTACAGGAAGCGCGGCTTCCAAATCACGAGGAATTGATTGTACTGAAACACACTTTCTATTGTCTTGTTTTTTACAATCCTTTTACCGTTGGTGTAAAAGGATTTTTTTATAAAAAAAACCGGTTGCCGGGTAAAACAGCGGCCGGTATGATGAGATCCATAGAGGTGCGTTTGCCCACAAGGCGGCAGCCCCTTTCCTATTTTCTCTCACTTTCTATCATGACAAACGGGGTATGGTGATTGGCGCTATACCCCGTTTGGCGTTACCCAGAAAAATAAGACACCCTGGGACTGCTGTAAGCGATTCCAGGGTGTCTTTTTAGCGTGTCAAAAAGCGGGTTTTATCGATAGAAGGCCGGGGTTTCATCCAGCTCAATGGGCAGCATATATTTGCCTTCATTGCGTGCGCGGTTGCAGGCATCCGCGCCCAGGCAAGCTGCATAACCATCCCATGCGGACGGACCGATCAGTTCCCCATTGATGACAGACTGTGCCCATTCGGTAAATTCGGTGTCATACGCCTGGATAAAGCGCTGGGTCCAATCGTGGTAAACCTCATAGGCAGCTTGGCAATCCAAGCGAGTATGTACAGTGGCCGGGTCGGGCAGAGATACAACACCTTTTTCGCCCACAACCTCGCACTGAATATCGTAGCCATAACCTGCGTGTTGGTTGATCTCTACATCGATTCGAACGCCTGATTTGGTCTCCAAAATCATGACTTGCGGGTCAAGCAGCACAGCCGGATCTTCGCCACGATTCTGTTTGCCGCAAATAACGCCGCCCGCGGTATAGTCTTCACCCAGCAACCAGCGCAGCACGTCCAGCTCGTGGATGCCCGAATTGGCAATGGTCATATCCGATGTATGGCCAGGTACGTGGCTGAAATTGCGGTGGCAAGCGTGGATCAGCAAGGGGGCGCCGATCTTGCCTTCTTCGATCATCTTTTTCATTGCGCGGTAGCCGTTATCATAGCGGCGCATAAAGCCAACCTGTACCAAACGGCGGCCAAATGCCATTTCGGCCTGGATGACCTTCATGCAATCTGCTGCCGTAGGCGCGAGAGGCTTTTCACAAAAGACATATTTGCCTGCCTTGATGCATTCGAGTACCAAGGGAGCGTGGAATTCGTCGGCGGTGCACACGACAACCGCTTGGACATCGGGATCGTGAATGAGGTCGTTACCGTCTTTGTAGAACTTCACACCGTATTGTTCAGCGACTTTTTTGCCGCCTTCTTCAAATACATCGGATACGGCGACCACCTGTGTTGAGGTGATCACATGCGTCAGGCGGCGAATATGATCGCGGCCCATACCGCCGCAGCCAATAACCCCTACTTGCAGCATCATAATCTTTTCTCCTTTCACATTGACAGAGATACCATTTTTCCCATTACAAATTCCGGTATAGCTTTCCGGCTAGGTTCATCATAACACACCCCAAGGGTCAAGTAAAGAGCTCCTACTTATTTTAATCAAAAAAATATTTCAAATTACTTGAACGAGCTCGTGTCGCTATGCTACAATAAGACCATAGAAATAAGGATAGCCCGAACCAAACCATATCTGAAATTTAGAGGAAAGAGGAATGACGTTATGAAGCTTGGCATTAAAACCTGTACTTTAACCCTTCCCTATGAAGAGGCGCTGGATTTCTGTGTCCAGCAAGAAATCCCACTGCTTGAAATTGCCACCGGCAACTGGTCGTCCGCGCCGCATATTGATCTGGATACGGTCGTCAGCGACAAAGGTGCGCGCGACAAATGGTACAAAGAAATTACGGCCCGCGGCTTGACGCTGGATTCACTCAACTGTGCGGGCAACCCGCTCGGCTATCAGCACGACATGGAGGTGACCGAAAAAACCTTCCGTTTGGCAGCGGAGCTGGGCGTCAAGAAAATCGTGATGATGAGCGGCCTGCCGGCCGGTTGCAAGGGCGATAGAACCCCGGTTTGGATTACGACGTCTTGGCCGCCCGAAACCCAGGACGTACTGAAATATCAATGGGAAGAGGTCGCTATCCCGGAATGGACCCGCTTGGTCGCCCTAGCAAAAGAGTGCGGCATTGAAAAAATTGCATTGGAAAATCACCCCTTCCAGCTGGTGTATAATGTGGAAACCTGCCTGAAGTTGCGCGAGGCAGTCGGCCCTATGGTGGGTATGAACCTGGACCCCTCCCATATGTTCTGGCAGGCAGGCGATCCGATGGCAGCGGCCCGCGTACTGGGCGCGAATGGCGCGTTGTACCATGTCCATGGCAAGGACGCCCGCCTGGAGCGCTATATCGTCGATCCGAACGGCGTGCTGGATACCAAGACCATCGACGACTTCGCACGCCGTGCATGGAACTTTGTAGCAGTCGGCTCGGGTCATAGCGAACAGTGGTGGAGTGAGTTCCTGTCGGTTGTCCGGATGTCCGGATATGATGATGTCGTTTCACTCGAAATGGAGGACCTGACCATGTCTATGATGGACGGCCACCTCTATTCGCTCGACATCCTCAAGCGTGCAATGGTGCTCAACCATTGATCTCGATCCCTGGCGGGACCCACTCGCCAGGGATTTTTTTTTCGAAACCTCCGGTTTGTTCACCGGATATTCAAAATAAACCGGTATAATCATTCATACAGGAAGATTAACGATGCCAAGAAGGAAGTGGATTTTCATGGCAGTGATTCTTATTGCAGACGATGAAGCGCGCATTCGCCGTTTGGTTTCGGACTTTTTAAAGCGGGATGGACACACCATCCTAGAAGCTGGAGACGGGAATCAGGCGCTGTTGCTACTGGAACAAAATGCGGGTGTTGATCTGGCGATTTTGGACGTGATGATGCCTGGATTGGACGGGTTTGAGGTTTTACAACGCATCCGAGAAAAGGAAAGTACCCGCCGCCTACCGGTGATGATGTTGACTGCCCGGGCCGAAGAATTGGATCAGCTGCATGGTTTACAGGGTGGTGCGGACGATTATGTGACCAAGCCTTTTTCTCCGCTGGTGCTTTGCGCGCGGGTCAAAAATCTGCTTGCACGGACAGGCGCTCAACAGCAGGAAGCAGCTGCTTTCGGCTCGTTGGAAATCGACGAAGCACGGCACGAGGTGCGCGTGGATGGCAATGATATTGGGCTGACGCCAAAAGAATATGAGCTGATGGTCTATTTTAAAAACAACCACGGCATTGCGCTCTCCCGTGAAAAAATTTTGAACGCAGTATGGGGATACGATTATTTTGGCGACCTGCGCACCGTGGATACACATATCAAAAAGTTGCGTGCCAAGCTGGGCGAGTATGGAAGCAAGATTGAAACCGTGCGCGGATACGGCTATCGCTTTGAGGTATAAGGTTCCTTTTCTTTTTGGAATGACTGTGGTATACTAAAGAAAACAAAAGGAGGGATCCAAGATGGCTTTTGATATCCGATCGATCAAGCGCATATATGAGGACGAAGAACTCAATTTTTCCACTGACGAGGAGAACGGTGTCATTCGGTTTTCAATGAATACCCAGGTGTCCCCGGACGTGCGGTTCAACGCGCGCGTGATCAATCCCCGTACTGTGATGTTTACGACCATCCTGCCCATGAATGTCCCGGAGAATTGCCGTATGGCGATCAGCGAATATCTCACGCGGGTCAATTATATGCTGATTTTGGGTAATTTCCAGTTGGATATGAACGATGGTGAGCTGAGCTATAAAGCGGTGGGTGTATACGAGGAAGATACCGGACTGGCCGATTCGGTGGTCATCCGGCTGACTTATGTGGGATTCAATATGTTTGACAAGTATATGCCAGGCGTTTTTGCGATTATTTACGGTGGCCGCTCGGTGGAAGAAGCCTTTGAAGAAGCGGTCAAAAAGGAGGACTGATGGCGGTTCTCATGTCCAGAACAATGCTCGGCCACAGATGGGGAGAAAATGTGGGCGATCGGATATCCCGATGACTGGACAAAATGTCACCATATGGAGGGGGACGGCATACCGTCCCCTGTTTTTCTGTATTCCCCAGGAAATTGAAGGGAGCGCTTCGGATGCTATTCCATTCGATCAAATTTAAATTTTTTGCGGCGATCTGCGCCATTGCTGTGGCCTTTGTCGGGATTTTGAGTTTTCTCAATGTCACGTTATACGATAATTACTATCTTTGGCAACGGGAGCGCTCGTTACAGGACACCTATGAGGGGATTCTGCAAGCAAATCAGCAGGGGAATGATGCGCTGATTACCCAACTGATGCTCAGCGAGGATATTGAAGGGGTGCGCTTGACGTTGGTACAAAACGACGGCGCTGTCCTTTATGATTCGGTTTTGCGTGAGCAATTGACTGGCAGCGTCAGCTCAGAGGATGGCTTATTTGACGGCCTTTCGGTGGCGGAAAGCGCAATCAACGGTGCAAACAACGAAAATATGCAGGAAAAAGGGCTGGACTTTGTCAATGTATATGACAAGAAACGCAACGAGGAGTTTTTGTGTCTGGTCGGACAGATGGACGGCGGTTATTTGGTCGCGCGCATCCCATTCACCTATGTGGAGCAAAATTCGGCCTTCAACCTGCTGTTCCTGGCGGTTTCGGGCGGGTTGACCCTGCTCATCTGCATCGGCCTGGCCTTTTTTGTGGCGCGGCACTTCACCCGTCCGCTGATTGCGATTGGAAATGTAGCCAACGCTATGGCGGATTTGGATTTTTCCAAAAAATATGATGGCCCGGTCCACGATGAGATCGGCCAGCTGGGTCAATCGATCAACCGTTTATCTGAGCACTTGGAGGAAACCATCGCCGAGCTGCGCCGCTCCAATTGGAAGCTTGGGCAGGAGATCCAGGAGAAAGAAAAGATCGACGCGCTGCGGCAGGAGTTTATTATCAACGTATCCCACGAGCTCAAAACACCGATTGCGCTTATCCAAGGCTATGCCGAGGGATTGAAAGAAGGGGTGGCCGAAACACCCGAAGATCGGGATTTTTATTGTGCAACCATTTCGGATGAAGCGGTACGTATGAATAACTTGGTCATGCAGCTTTTAAATCTGTCCAAACTGGAGCTCGGCCGTGAAACCCCGAATTGGGGCGATGTGGATTTGGATGAGCTGATCGGCTCTGCGGTGGAAAAAGCCGTTGTGCTCTCTGACGCAAACAAACTGGATGTATCATATACACCGTCAGGACTGCATGTTTACAGTGACGACACCATGCTTGAGCAGGTGGTCAACAACTATCTGACCAATGCAATCCGGTATACACCCGAAGGCGGCGCGGTCCGGTTATATACGACCCAAGACCCAGCGACCGGTTCGGTGACCATCACGGTCTTTAACCAGGGGGAGGGCGTGACCGAGGATGAGCTACCCCGGCTGTGGGATAAGTTTTACCGCACGGATAAGGCGCGCTCCCGTGCGCTGGGCGGCAGTGGCGTGGGGCTGAGTATCGTCAAAGCTCTAGCCGAGGTGCTGGGCGGCACTTGTGGCGCACGTAATGTAGAGGGCGGCATCGAGTTTTGGTTCACCGTACCCGGCGCAGCAGTAAAAAAGCTGTAAAGAAATTGTAGTTGCCTTTTGACAAAAAATTCGGTATGATAAAAAGAGAACCTTCTCAAGAAGTAAAACCCAACCAGCCGGATCAACCGGCAATGTGCCGCCCAACCAGCGGCATTGAAAGGAGGCAATTTTTATGCGCAAGTCCATGCTAGGAATCATTTTGGCGGCAATGTGCCTGCTGGTATGCGCAGGCTGCGAAAGCGGACAAGCTGCATCTTCCCAAGCTGGCGCTTCGGTTTCCGATCTGCCGGTACCGGCTGACGCATCGTCTGCTAGCTCGTCGTCCGCTGCTTCGCAGAGTACAGCCAAACGCGCGTCCATGTCAGCTTCTGATGCCCGCGGCTTGCTCTCCGAAACCATTGATACCGACACCTATGATATCACGGAGGGTCAGGCCAACGGCGAGTATTATGTTTTCACGGTGACCAATAAAGCAGATGGCGCTGCGGTCGGACAGGTAGCGGTCAACCAGTATACAGGTGAAAAGCACACCTATCAAGAGGATGGCACCTTGGGCGATTATTCCGGATTTGCCTTGTATGACCCTGCGGTGGACGCAGTGGCGAGCTGGGAAGGGATCTTTTCCGACGGTACCCGCACGCTGGAGCTGCTGCCTATGGATGACCGTTCGTTTGAATACGCCCTGGATGACCTGACCGGCGTGGCCCGCGGCACGGGCAACACCGCCACGGATGAGGAAAATGGCCTGGTTTTCACCTATGAGGCGGACGGGACCATTACCCTTTCGGGCGCAGCTGAGGGTGTGTTTTCACCCGCCGAATAATTGCGCTTTTTTCAGAATAGGATAAAGAAAAAGCCGGACTTTGGGCCGGCAAGACAGGAGATAACGCATGATTGAGATTCTAAAGGCCATTTTCCTTGGAATTGTAGAGGGTATCACAGAATGGCTTCCGGTATCCAGCACCGGACATATGATCTTGGTGGATGAATTTTTGCAGCTGAATGCATCTGAAGCCTTTAAAGAGCTGTTTTTCGTCGTGATTCAATTTGGCGCAATTTTAGCGGTGCTGACCATCTATTGGCGGCGGTTTATCCCGCTGCGGCGCACCAGCCGAGGGCGGCTTGTGGGCGATCCGCAGGTGTTCCGCCTATGGCTCAAAATTATCATCGCCTGTGTGCCGGCGGCCATTATTGGTTTACTGTTCGATAACCAGCTCAACGCCCTGTTTTACAATTTCCAGACGGTCGGCATCGCGCTGATCGTGTTCGGTGTGGCCTTTATCGCGGTGGAAAACCGCAACCAGCAACAAAACCCGCGCGCGCTGCGCGTAAACGATATCACCTATGGCGATGCTTTTATCATCGGCATTTTCCAGCTGGTGGCCGCGGTTTTCCCTGGCACATCGCGCTCGGGTGCGACCATCTTGGGCAGTATTGCCATCGGTATTTCCCGGCCGGCTGCTGCCGAGTTTACCTTCTTTTTGGCGGTACCGGTCATGTTTGGCGCGAGTTTGCTCAAATTTTTCCGGCTCGGCTTTCAGTACACCGGGTTTGAATGGCTACTGCTGATCATTGGCACAGTGGTGGCCTATATCGTTTCGCTGCTGGCAATCCGCTTTTTGATGGGCTATGTGAAGCGGCATGATTTCAAGGTATTCGGTTGGTACCGGATCATCTTGGGTGTCATTGTGCTCGCCTACTGGGGTTATACCCTGCTGACGGGTTGATCTATCGCTGTCTTTTTACTTGAAAAACCCCCTCTTCTCTGGTATCCTGAAAGAAAGAGAAAGGGGGTTTTTCTATGAAATGTCCACAATGTGGTGTTCATTATGACGATGGTGACCGGGAATGCCCGATGTGCGGCGCACGCCGCCCAGCCTTTCAAAAGGACGCCTCCCAACTGGCCCGGCCGACCGGCGAGCTGGCACAGCCTTCTGCCCTGCCCAAACGGCGCAGGAAAAAAGCGGATGGATATGTCGCGCCCAGTATGGACGGAAAGGTCCACCGTAAAAAGAAAAGCCACATGGGACGCAACCTCATCCTCATTTTGGCACTCATTTTTTTCCTGTCGTGGATTTTACCAACGGTTGCAGGTGTGGTATGGAACATAGTAGACTCTGCTGAAGAACAGGTCTTTTATGAGGCTGCATTCCCATACGATGGGGATTGGTCGGAAGTGCACGGCGACTTCTGGGTGGCCCTAGATGAGGATCTGGAGACTTATCAAGTACAGGCTGGCGATTACACCGAAAGCGGAGATTTCTTGGCATACGAGAACAATCCAGACGAATTTACTTTTCCAGAGAACTATCCACCCGAGGACTATACCTGGTGGACGGTCAGTTTATACCCGGAAGAGGCTGCCGGCGGTGATGCCTTTGGGTATTTGGACAGCGATTTAGAGAGTTATGTCTCCATGGGAGGGTATCTAAGTATTTTCCAGTCGCGTGGGAATCCGGCGGAAATTTATTTTCAGGATGAATTTGACGATATTCCTTGGCTAGAGGCGGATACGTTCTATGCGGTGACCCAAATCAGTGTTGAAGAAATGTGAATGGTATATAGTGTAAGAGAAAAAGTACAGGAATATCGTATGGAATAAACTTTTGCCAAGCGTACGAATGCAAGCTTTTTTTGCGAACCACATGTGGTATAATGGAAACAAGATGAAAAAGGAGGAAGAACAATGTCTGTTTCAAAGGAAGATATCCAACGCGTAAAGCTGATGGGTTTTCTGCACAACCGCAATACCGATCAATTTTCCTGCCGTGTCATTACGGGCAATGGGACCATCACGGCGCAACAGATGCAGGCGATTGGCCGTATTGCAGAACAGTATGGCAATGGGACCTGTATGTTTACCACGCGTATGACCGTGGAGTTTGCCGGCATCCCCTTTGCACAAATTGACAATGTGGTACAGGAGCTGGAAAAAATCGGCCTGTCTGCCGGTGGTACGGGCGCCCGCGTGCGGCCGGTCACAGCCTGCAAAGGTACGACTTGTGTGTTCGGCTTTTACGATACCCAGGCGCTCGCCCAGAAGGTGCATGAGCGTTTTTATGTGGGGATGGGCGACGTACGTTTGCCGCATAAGTTTAAGATTGCAGTTGGAGGTTGTCCCAACAACTGTATCAAGCCGGATCTCAATGATTTTGGCATCGTCGGTCAACACCCGCCTAAGTTTAAGGAAGAACTATGCCGCGGCTGCAAGTTGTGTGAGAAATTCTGCCGTATGGGCTGTATGGAGGTTGTAGACGGTAAGATGAAACGGGATACCACGGTGTGCAACAATTGTGGCTACTGTGTGGGGAAATGCCCGTTTGATGCGATCTATGCCGAAGAGGTTGCCTATAAGCTGTATATTGGCGGCCGTTGGGGCCGTATTACCCGACATGGTACGCCTTTACCTGGCTTGTATACGGCTGAGCAGGCGCTGGATATGATCGAAAAGGCCATGCTCTTGTTCCGCAGTCAAGGCAAAAAGGGCGAACGCTTTGCGGCCATGATTGACCGGATTGGAGAGGAAACAGCAATCAATCTGCTGCTTAATGGCGATTTAATGGCACAGCGTGAACAGATATTGGCCAAAGAGATCGGATAAAGCAGCCGTTTCAACCCGCGCGGGGTGCGCACTCACACCTACCATGGCTGGGCACACCGCCGCATTTTTTGCAGCCCAAAATCCCGTTCCAAGGTGAACGGGATTTTTCGGTTTGCAAAGAAAGCGCAAGGTTATCCTTGAATCTGGGGAAAAAATTCGTTAATATAATGATAGAATCTGTTGGGGGAGTAGTTCATTGTAAGGGGGGAGCTGTTTTGCAGGAAAAGAAGGGAAAAAAGCGGTTGCAGCCGCCACATCCATTTTTGGTCATTTTTGCAGCGATGTTGTTTGCGCTGGTGCTGACATTTTTGGTACCCTTGGGCCGGTATGAGCTCATGCAAGTGACGGCGTTAACGGAAAATGGACAGCAGACCCAGACGGTCGTCGATCCGGACAGTTTCCGCTATATATTGGATGAAAATAACGAGCGGGTCACCTATCCAGCTCCGCTATTTGGGCCGTCTTCCCATGGCCGTCAAGGCATGATGAACGTACTGTTTGCCGGATTGGAATATGGTGAGCAGGCCGCAGGTACAGCTGGTTTGATCGCCTATATGCTCGTGATTGGCGGTTCCTTTGGCATCCTGATGCGCACAGGTGTGCTGGATCAAAGCATCTTGCGTATCGTCCACCGAACCGAAGAGTTTATCATGTTGTTCCCGCCAATCTTATTTATCTTGTTTGCGCTGGCCGGCGCCTTTTTTGGCTTTAGCGAAGGGGCAATTCCCCTGGCATTTTTTGTAGTACCATTGCTGATTGCCATGGGTTTTGATGCGGTAACCGGTGTGCTGGTAACTTTTGTGGCAACCCAGCTTGGGATTACCGCCTCTTGGTGCAGCCCAGCAGCACTGAAAATTGCACAGGAAATTGCCGGTGTTCCGGTATTTTCTGGCGCCGGTTTTCGGTTTGCACTATGGCTGGTATTTATCCTCCTCGGGGCGGGATATACGACATATTACGCGTGGCGTGTGCATGAAAAGGCCAGCCGTTCGCTCAGCTATGAAAATGATATGCGATACCGTGAAAAGCTGGAAAAACTGCGCGACCGCCGCGATTCGATGAAGCTTGGCAGCCGGTTGGTGCTGCTTGTGGTGGCGCTGACCATTGTTTGGATGTTATGGGGTGCATTAACGATGAGTTATGCGCTTTCAGATATTGCCTCCCTATTCTTTGTCATGGCAGTCGTATCCGGCATTTTGGGGACAGCCTTTCATCTCAATGGGATGCGGCTCTCCGATATCCCACGTGCTTTTCAAGCAGGGGCATCCGATTTGGTAGGTGCTGTGATCGTTGTCGGCATGGCGCAAGGTATGGTGCTGCTGCTGGGTGGGATCAACCCAACCGATGCTTCGGTACTCAATACCATTTTACATTGGGCGGCGCGTGCACTGGGGGAATTACCCGGCGTGTTGGCCTCGTGGCTGATGTATATCTTTCATACAGGGCTGAGCTTTGTGGTACCCAGTGATACCGGACAAGCGTCCTTGACCATGCCGGTGATGGCGCCGTTGGCCAACAGCCTGGGCGTTAGCCGGCAGATCTCGGTTCTGGCCTTTCAGCTGGGTGGAAGCCTGTCCCATCTAATTATGCCAACGTCAGGATGCTTGATTGGCATTTTGAGCGTTGCCCATTTGGAATGGGGCGATTGGCTGCGCGCGCAATGGAAAGCATTGGCGGTTGCGTTTGGCATCGGTTTTTTGGCGCTGACAGTAGGATTTTTAACCGGATATGCGTAAAACGCATGGATGTCGGACCGAAAAATTACTTAAACCTTGGTGTGCCAGGGTAAAATAATATTAGGAATAATTAGAATTAAAATATAATCAAGTTAAATTTTATATAACACAGAGTCCATATCCGTGCGAAAAAAATGAATATTCCATGAAAAATTGCGGCGCTGTATTGACAGCGCCCCATTTTTGTGGCATGATAACACATGAATTTTAGAAATCTGGAAAATATAGTACCGTATATAAAACAGAGGTGTTTAAAATGAATTTTAAGAAGAAATCTGGTCTTTCAGTAGCAGCTATGCTTTGCCTGATAGCAGCGACGCTCTCCCTGCTGACAGCTTGCAACAATCAAACGACGAATGATCCAGCGGCCAGCGGCGCGGCTTCCAGCGTGCAGTCGAGCGCAGCCGCAGACAACGGCACCACCAGCCCGGGCACAGCGGACGTGAACGTCGAGGATGCGCCCATCACCGGCGTGGAAACCGGCGCCGACAACGCGCTGCCCGAAGCCGATGTGAGCGAAGTAGACGGCTTGCTGCAAAATTGGGCGGCCGTGCAGTCCACCCATGCCGACGGCGCGACCATGAACGCCGAACTGACCGTCCAGGAGTGCAAAATCCGCACCTGGGGCCAGGAGTTGACTGACTCCAATTATGAGAGTTTCGCGGAAGCCAACATTTACTACGTCGTAGCAGCTGAGGACGGCACCACCTACAACGCCTTCGAATACGTCTACCTGGAAAAGAAGGACGGCGCGTGGAGCATTGTCCGTACCGACCTGTCCATTGGCGGTTATTCGGGTGAAAACGGTATGGCAGCTGGTACCCTGGGCGAAGAGCTGTACAACGAGCGCTACGTCGCCCCCTTTGCACCGGACAGCACCCTGTTCGAAACCCCCTTCCAGACAGCGCAGCAGTAAAAATGGGCGGCGCCACACAGCGCCGCTATTTTTTCAACTTTGGTATGAAAAAGAAATGTTTGTGTATTCTAGCGTGCCTGTGCTTTGCCCTGCTCGGGGCCGGGGCTATGTATCTGTATATGCAAAAGGATATAGATTACACCCAAACCACCGAAATCCTGCTGAAATCCAGCGGGTGGGAGCCTGTGGAGGAAAATTGGCCGGATGACGTTCTATACCAGATGACGCCAGACAACTTTGTTGGCGCCTGGACGGCGGCAAAAGATACGGCTTACAATATTCCGGGCTTTTTCGACCCGCTTACCAGTGCTTATCAAGAAGTAGCCGGTATTTGGACTTCGGATAGGACAGATGAGGTGACCTATTACAGCTTTATGGCGCGCGACACGACGGGTACCCTGGATGCGGATTTGTCGCTGCAATGTACAATCGCTTATTATCAGGGGCAGATTGCAATGGCAAGATTGGTGGTTGGGATCGATGACACGACGGATTCCAAGACAAAGGAATTTTATGAATCCGGCTTGCAAAACAGCTGGCCGCTCACCACGGATAAACAACAAATCGCGCAGGATATAAGGGCTTTGCAGGATGCAGGCTTTACAATCGGGCGCATGAAATGAAAAAAACCGGCTGTATCCAAGCAGCCGGTTTTTTCTGATTAGAGGGATATTTTCCTTGTTTCCTTTGTCGGGATTTGCTATAATGGAGCTACGCGGCAATCGGCCGCAAAGGGGGAAAAGAAGTATGAAAGAACGAGAAAGATTTGCCTCCCGCCTGGGATTTATCCTGATTTCGGCGGGATGTGCCATTGGCCTGGGCAACGTGTGGCGGTTCCCGTACATCACGGGACAGTACGGCGGCGCGGCGTTTGTGGTCATCTATCTGGTGTTCCTGGTGATTTTGGGCCTGCCCATCATGGTGATGGAGTTTTCGGTCGGCCGCGCCAGCCAGCAGTCGGCGGCGCGATCCTTCCATGTGCTCGAGCCCAAGGGAACCAAATGGCACCTGTACAGCTACGGCGCCATGCTGGGCAACTACCTGCTCATGGCCTTTTATACGACCGTAGGCGGCTGGATGCTGGCCTATTTTGTCAAGATGCTCAGCGGCGAGTTCACCGGCATGACGCCCGAACAGGTCGGCAATGTGTTCAACGATATGCTGACCCAGCCGCTCTATATGGCCTTTTGGATGGTCATTACCGTGCTTATCTGCTTTGGCGTGTGTTCGCGCGGCCTGCGCAACGGCGTGGAAAAGGTCAACAAAGTGATGATGCTGGCGCTGTTTTGCCTGCTGGTTGTGCTGGCCATCCGCTCGATTACCCTGGAGGGCGCAGGCGCAGGGCTGGAGTTTTATTTGAAGCCCGACTTTTCCAAGCTGTTTGAGGCCGAGGGCGGGCTGATGGAGTCGGTGTTTGCCGCCATGGGGCAGTCGTTTTTCACCCTGTCGCTCGGCATCGGTGCGATGGCGATCTTCGGCTCCTACATCGGCAAGGACCGCAGCCTGACCGGCGAATCGGTCAATATCCTGGTGCTGGACACCTTTGTCGCGTTTACCTCGGGCCTGATTATCTTCCCGGCTGCGGCCGCCTTCGGCGTGGACGCCGGCGAAGGGCCGGGGCTGGTGTTTGTCACCCTGCCCAATATCTTCAACCAGATGGCGGGCGGACGCATCTGGGGCGCGATGTTCTTTGTCTTTATGGCGGCGGCCGCTTTTTCGACCATCATCGCAGTGTTTGAAAACATCATCTCGTTTGCAATGGACCTATGGGGCTGGACGCGCAAAAAGGCCGTGCTGGTCAACCTGGTGGTTATCTTTCTGATTTCCATTCCGGCGGTGGTCGGGTTCTCGGTCAATATTCCGCACATCGGTACCATCCAGGATCTGGAGGACTTCATCGTGTCAAACAACCTGCTGCCGCTGGGGTCAATGGTGTATCTGCTGTTTTGCACCTCGCGGTACGGCTGGGGCTGGAAAAACTTCCGCAAGGAGGCAAACACCGGCCAAGGGCTGCAATTCCCGGCATGGGCGCGGGTATATGTCAGCTATATCCTGCCGCTGATCGTACTGTTTGTCTTTGTGATGGGCTATATTCAGAAATTTAGCGCATAAGCCGGTAAAAAACGGCGTCCAATCGGGCAAGACTGCCGGTTGGACGCCGTTTTTGCATTATTCGATGCGCTGCATTGCCTTCCGGAATTGGAAGGAAAAAAGGATGGCGGTAAAGGACACAGCGATAAAATCGGCCACCGGTTCGGCCAAATAGACGGCCATGGTCTGATGATTGGGCAACAGCACCGGCAGGAGATAGATCAGCGGGATCAGCAGCACAAATTTTCGCATTACAGCGACCGCAATCGAGGCTTTGGCGTTGCCGAGCGAGGTGAAGGTCATCTGGCAAGCGATCTGGATGCCAAACAGCAGCATACAGGCCATATAGATCCGCAGCGCCGATTGGGTGAAATCGAGCAGCTCTGGGTCAGACGTGAACAACATGGCAAAAAGCTGTGGGAATAATAGGACACAGGCCCACAAAACCACCGCGTAGACCATACTGCTCTTGAGCAGCAGGCGGAAGGTGGCGCGGATGCGGTCCGGGTTGCGTGCGCCGAAATTGTAGCTGATAATGGGCTGGGCGCCCTGCCCTAAGCCTTGCAGCGGCAGCATGGCAAACTGCATCACGCTAGTCAGGATGGTCATCGCCCCCACTGCAAGGTCACCGCCATAGCGCAACAGCGAAGCGTTGAAGCAGACCGAAATGACGCTCTCGCTGGCCTGCATGATGAAGGTGGACAACCCGAGTGCCAGGCACGGCAACAGCACGCGCGGCGTAGGAATCAGATTTTCCCGGCGGATTTTGAGATGGGTTTTCTCACCGAATAGGAAAGCCAGCACCCAGGCGCACGACAGGGCCTGCGACAGAATGGTGGCAAGCGCCGCACCGCGCACGCCCATGGAAAAGCCGAAGATAAAGATGGGGTCCAAAATGATATTGGCCACCGCGCCGATCACCACCGACAGCATCCCGGTTTTGGCAAAGCCCTGCGCTGTGATGAAGGCGTTCATGCCCAGCGTGAGCTGGACAAAAATGGTCCCGATTGCGTAGATATTCATATAGTCTACGCCATATTGGATGGTGTTTGCGCTGGCGCCGAAGGCGAGTAGGAAATCGCGGTTCCACAGCAAAAGCGCGGCCGTGAGCACAAGGGAGATGGCAATCTGCGCGGTAAAACAGGCGCCAATGGTCTTTTCGGCCAATTCGTGGTCGCCCTTGCCCATGAAGATAGAAGCGCGGGGTGCGCCGCCGTATCCCACAAAGGCCGCAAACGCCGACACGATCAGAATGAGCGGCATACACACGCCCACGCCGGTCAGTGCAAGCGCGCCGGTTTCCGGGATGTGTCCGATATAAATGCGATCCACAATGTTATACAGCATGTTGATGAGCTGTGCCGCCACGGTGGGCAACGCCAGCCGCCGTAATAATTTGCCGACCGGTTCAGTACCGAGGAAATCGTTTTCTTCATGCATGGTTCTTTCTCCTCTCAATTGCCGTTTCAGTATTTTGTAGGATGCGCAAATTGGTCTGGAAAAACAACGAAAGCTCCTGCGCTGAGATGCCGGCAAAAATCGTGTCACGTAAATCGGAAAACAGGGCATCCATAGATTGGACAATCGGTTCCGCAGCTGGTGTGAGTGAAAGATGGATGCGGCGGCGGTCCAGCCCGTCCTGCGCCCGCACCAGCAGCGACTTTTGGAACAGGCTTTGCACCGCCTGGGACACATTGCCCTTGGGCAGATTGCGCAGCTCCACGATGTCGGCCGCAGTGTCTTTGCCCGGATTGTTGTGCAGAAAGCTTATCACCTTGGCTTCGATCAGCGTGAGATGGTATGTACGGCAGATCTCTTTGAGCATGCTTTCATGCAGCTGATTGATCTGCTGAATGCTAGTAAGAAATTGCGTGATATGGGTCATACTTTCCTCCTGAAATATTCTTTTTAAAACAGTTCTAAATAGAACATTTATAAATAGTATACGCCAAAATCCAGCTTTGTCAAGCGGATGTGCAGCGGTTTGTCCGCCCGGGTGTAAAATACGATATATGCAGCAATCCACATAAATATTTTCTGCAAACTGTAAAGCAATCTATATAATTCGGATGAATTTTTCGAAATTTTTACCTGGATTTTATGAATTTTTTACAAACCCATGGTATCTTAATAAAAAACGTAGGAATTCTATGATTCCACGGAAAACAATCCAGCACACCCCTCAAACGCCCCCGGCATATGAAAATTTGAAAAGGAGTTTTGGGAGATGAAAAAGGATTATTTGAAGGGTTTCGCATTGGGTGCGGCACTGACTTGCGCTGTGGTAGGTTTTACCTTTTCTGCATCAGCGGATCGCAGCATCCAGATCAACGACAACATCGCGGTGCGCATTAATGACGCCAATTTTACGCCCCGCGACCCGAATGGGCAGGTGGTTGAGGTATTTACCTACAACGGCACCACCTATGCGCCTATCCGTGCCATCTGTGAAGCCTTTAACCTCAATGTGCAGTATGACAGCGCCAATCGCACTGCATTGATCACCAGCCAGGGCGCCAATACCAATTACATCACCGCGCAGCAGGCCCAGCAGGCTGCACTCACACATGCGGGCGTCAGCGCACCGACCGGCATGGAATGTGAACGCGAGTGGGATGACGGACGCGCGTTTTATGAAATCGAATTTTATAGCGGCGGCCGCGAATATGAGTATAAGGTCGATGCACTGACCGGCAGCGTCCTGTCCTCGTCGGGGTCGGGCGGCTATGACGATGACTACTACGACGATGACTACGATGATCGTTACGACGATCCCTATGATGACGATTACGACGATCGTTATGATGACGATGATGACGACCGTTACGACGACGATTACGATGATCGCTACGACGATTGACCGCCGTATGAACCCAATGCGATAGCAGAAACCGGGACCCTTACAAGGATTTTTCCTCAAAGGGTCCCTTCCCTTTTGCCCTAGCCGATGCCGCCTGGCGTCAAAATCCCCAGGATGCACACGGCGAGCGTCAAACCGCAGAATACATAACGGGTCATGGGCTCGAGCCACCGGCCGACCGGCCGCATCCGGCCCTTTTGCACCTGCTCACGCACAAATTTTTGCCCGTACACCCAGTAAAACAGGATGCCGGCCAGCCCGGCGCCGAGTGGGCACACATAGATGGACACAAAATCCATCCAACCTTCCACGATGCCCTGGATGAGCAGCGCCGCGGCCGCACTGCACGCTCCAAGCACCAGCACAGCAGGCAACCGGCGCATCCCCCATTTTTCTTGCAGCGTGGCGATGGGTGCTTCGTATAGGTTGACCAAAGAGGTGATCCCTGCTAGAAATACGCCGGCAAAAAAGACGGCCGCAAGCACCGGCCCGCCCTGCATGGACTGGAATAGATAGGGCAGATAGATGAACATCAGCCCAGGCCCGCCTGCATCGAGTGGGCCGCCCAATGCAGCCATGGCCGGGATCATCACCAGGGCGGATAGGATGGCGGCCAATGCGCCGGACAGCGCCACTTTCCAGGCGATGCCAATCACATCCTCCCCTTCGTGCAGGTAGGAGCCGTAGATCAGCGTGCCGCTCCCGGCCAGCGAAAGCGAAAAAAAGGCCTGCCCCAGCGCATATACCCAGGTTTCTGGCTGTGCAAGCGCCGCAGGATCGATGTGGAACAGATACCGATACCCCATTTCTGCGCCGGGCTGGAAGGCCATATAGAGGGCAAGCCCCAAAAATAGCAGAAAGAACAGCGGCATCATGACCTTGTTCGCGGTTTCAATGCCCGCTGAAATGCCGAGTGCCAGAATGGCGAAGGCCAGTGCCAGGCCGAGCAAGATGCATGCATTGTTGCCAAACGCCGATGCAACCGACCGAAATGCAGCAGAAAACCCGTCCACCCCCTGGGGCGCGAGTGCGCTGCCCGTCCAGCAGGCCAGCAGATAGCGCACAATCCAGCCCATCACCACCGAATACCCAATGGCAAGCGCCCAGGAACCGAGCACAGGCAGCATCCCCAGAGCGGCGCCCAGCCGCGGGCTTTTGCCGCGCGCAGCTAAGGCCATGGAAAATGCGCCCATTGGGCCGGTGCGGGCCGCGCGGCCAAAGGCAAGCTCGCCCACAACACCGGTGAAGCCCAAGATACCTACAAATAGGAGATAAGCTAGCAAAAATGCGCCTCCGCCAAATTGACAGACCCGGATAGGGAACATCCAGATGTTTCCCATCCCTACGGCCGAACCGATGCAGGCCAAAAGAAACCCCAAGCGGCTGCCAAAGGCTTCGCGTGCAGTGGTGGTTTGCAAAATATGAGCCCTCCCTCCTAGCCGGTTCAGACCGGTGCTTTTGCAGAGCAGATAGAACCGCAAGAAAACGAAAAAATATATAAAACATAAAGACTGTTTAAAATTTGGGAGACTACCACAAAACAGGCAACAAAAACACAGTGAAAGAAAAAACGGAATAAAATACATAAAACCAGCTTTTATGATGAAAAATCAGAAAATACTGCATAGTTTCATCAATAAATACCCAATAATACGCCGTGACTCACCAAAAGTATAAGTGAAGGCAAAGCAAAACATACAAAAAAATTTTTGCTAGAGCCATCATTTTAACAAGATTATGTATTGCTATTTAAAGAACTTTGGTGCATACTATGTGTAGAAAAACAAATGCAAATCCATGATAGAAAGGATAGAGTGAAATGAAACTTTTTGAGAACCTGAAGAACTCCTTCTCCTGGAAGGAAGCTGAAAAGAAGCACCTGAAGGACCTGCGCCGCTACGACTACCGCTAAAACACACGCATAGACCGGATCCCACAAGCCCATAGAAATGCGCCCTGGCACTCTTGATCGACTTGCCAGGGCTTTTTCTTTATAAATTTTAACAAATTTGATCTGTGATGCGATTTGCGGTGGCCCTGTTTAGGCCTGCTTTAAGACCCATTCGATGGCCTGTGCGGCTCCATCATGCGCATTGTCAGCGGTTACATACCGGCTGCGCGCCTTAACGTCGTCCCGGGCGTTGCCCATGGCGATGGGCAGGCCGACGGCAGACAGCATCTCCAGGTCGTTTTCACTGTCCCCGATGGCGGCGCAGCGGCTGGGCTCGACCCCGTACAGGCGGCAGAGCATGGACAGTGCAACCCCCTTGTCTGCGGCCGGGGAAACCAACTCGACGTTGTCGCTGGCTGAGCTCATAATGCGGATGCCCGGTATGCGGGAGAGTACTTGGCGGGTGTGTGCAATCAGACTGGTATCTAGGCTGCGCGAAAAGATCTTGTCCACCATCACCCGGCCTTCGGCGATCCATTCAGCGACCGACGGTACCACCCGTTTGTTTTCTGTATACCCTTCGTTGGACTTATATTGCCCAAAAGAAAGCGCGTCATAAGGGGTGATGAGCAGGCTTTCGGCCACATAGACCATGGTTGAAAGGCCGATACGTTCAAGCGCGGCTGCCGCGCGGACCGAAGTTTCCCACGGCATGGACAGCCGCATGAAGCAACGCTTCTCGCGCAGGCTGGATAGCGTCGCCCCACCCGAGGTGACCATATAGTCGTCTACACCCAGCTGATGGGCAAATTCAGCCGCCTCGCCGCAGATTCGCCCGGTAGATACAACCACCCGCACCCCGCGCTTGCGTGCCGTTTGGACGGCCGCTACCGTCGCGGGTGCGACTTGGTTGGACGGATTGAGCGCGGTGCCATCCAGATCCAAGGCGATCAGTTCATAAGGCATGGGAGTCCCTCCTTTTTCGGAAAAAAATAGGCCCTATACGGGCCTTTTTTAGATGAGCTTTGCTTCCCACTCGGCCTCTTTAAAGCCGACGAGAATGGTATCGCCATCGACAAGGATGGGGCGTTTGACCAGCATCCCATCCGTCGCGAGCAGGGCGAGCTGCTCCTCCTCGGTCATGACGGGCAGTTTGCGGGACAGATCCATCGAGCGGTAAAGCTGCCCCGACGTGTTAAAGAACCGTTTCAGCGGCAGGCCGCTTTGCTTTTGCCAACTGCGCAGCTCGTCCGCTGTAGGATTTTGCTCCTTGATCGGGCGGAGTGTATAGGAGACACTGTGCGCATCCAGCCATTTTTGCGCCTTTTTACAGGTTGAACATTTTTCATAGCAGATAAACAGAGCCATTGTAAAACCTTCCTTTCAGAATTCGGGGATGTTTATGTTTGGTCCTCCGCGGCCTGGGTGGTTGTCCCTTCGACCGGGTTGGCGATGGCCTCCTCCACGTCGGCCAGATAGGCGGTGTAGGCGTCCTGCCATGCGCTGTCCTCGGCATCGCGCGTGAGATCGGGGTATCGCTCGACCATCAGCTGGGCGAAATATTCACTGAACCGGGTAGACCCCACAATATCCATGTGGCGCTGGTCGAAGAAATTTTCCCGTGCCGTGATGCCGATGGCAGTGTAATCATCCTCGCCGTTGAAATTGTCAAACGGCAGGCCGTATTCGGCGGCAATCTGGGCCACGGCGTTCATTTTGGCCTGGTTTTCGGGCTCCAGGTTGCAGGGGGCCTTGACCAGCCAAAGTTCGATGTCATTTTCCGCACAAAGTTCGATGAATTCGCGCAGATACTGCGTATTTTTGTCGGTCAGCGGTTGTACACCGATATCGCCCGACAGGTCAAAGCGGTCGATGGGGTCACCGCCCTGCTTGGGCGGCAACAGTACAAAGCCCTTATAGGGGTCGATGGCCTGTCTGCGCCGGAAGGTGAAATCCTCCTGGGTCAAACTGGGCCAGCGGGAATGGTACTTGACAAAGTTCAAAACCAGCGGGAAGCGCTCCCCCTCGGCGGCCGACACCTGCGCGAGTTGGATTTTGTCCAGGCTGAGTGGGATGTCGTCCATGAACGAACTGTTGGTGCTGTCTTCCATATATTCGGTGTCCTCGGCCAGCATGTTGCATTCCAGGATCACCAGCTCAGGCGACTGGGTTTTCAGCGCTTCTTTGAGATAGGTCACGCTTGCCCACATCGGCTGCATCTGGGTGGCGAACACATAGCTTTTCACACCGGTTTCCGACCAGATTTCCAAAGGGGAAAACGAAGCGTAAGCATGCGAGGAACCGAAATACATCACAGCAAATTCATCTTCGGGCTCATTATAAAACCCGGAGATCTTGTTGGTCATATCCCAGGGCTTTTCCAGTGACTTGCGGGCAAATACCTCTTGAATCGGGAAAAAAGTCAACACAAAGAGGACACAGAACAGCAGGCCCTGCAACAGGAACTTTTTGTTTTTGCTCATGTGCGCACGCCCCTTTTAGAACTGGAAATAGATGAAGGCCGAAGCGTCAAAGCCCGGACCGTATGCACCGAAAATCAGGATTACATACACGCTGACAAAATAGAAGATCCACCGCGGTACCACTGGCAACCGGGTGATCATGGGACGGATTGGCCGCTTTTCCTTGACGATGTCCACGACGATCAGCAGCAGAATGGACGCCATGGCCAGCCAGAACTCGGCCACGTCCAGCCCCAGTGTATACAGTCCCATCGACCCGTCGGTGCCAATGAGGAACAGCGACTGCGGCCACAGCTCGTCATGCACCCGCTGGATCATCGCGATACCGGTCATAAACGACGGCGCGCGGAAGAATAACCAGGCGAAATCGATCAGGCAAAAGGTGAGCACAATGCGCAGCACCTTCCACGCCTTCCACTCGCGCCGGATGTGCAGCACACCTAGCACCTTGGTGCGGATGGGCTTGAGGATATCACCGATCACCTGATACAAGCCATTCAGGCCGCCCCAGGCAACATAGCTCCATTGGGCGCCGTGCCACAACCCAGAGACCAGAAAGACGACCAGCAGGTTAAAATACTTGCGCCATTTGCCCTTGCGGTTGCCGCCGAGCGGGATGTAAAGATAGTCCCGAAACCAAGTGGACAGCGAGATATGCCAGCGACGCCAAAAATCGGCGCACGAGGTGGCCAAATAGGGCTGGTGGAAGTTTTCCATCAGCGAGAACCCCATGACTTGGGCCGCGCCAATGGCAATATTGGAATAACCGCCAAAGTCACAGTAGATCTGCACGGCAAACAATACCGTCGCCAAAATGATTGAAATGCCGGCCACTTCGCTCCAATGGCCGTAGACCTGGTTGACCAGCGCCGCGACCCGGTCAGCGATGACCACCTTCTGAAAGAACCCCCATAGCATGAGCAGCAGGCCGTCGCGCACGTTGTCCGGGTTAAAGTAATGGGGCTGGTTGACCTGCACGAGCAGGTTTTTGGAGCGCTCGATCGGTCCTGCTACCAGCTGCGGGAAAAAGGAGACGAACAGAGCGTATTTGAACAGGTTTTTTTCGGCATAGATATCGCCGCGATAGACGTCCATGGTGTAGCTGAGCGCCTGAAAGGTATAAAACGAGATGCCAACCGGAAGCAACACGTCAAAGGTGGGCATTTCGATGGTGATATTCAAAAATCCGCCCAGCGCAATGACGTTTTGCGTAAAGAACCCCCAATATTTGAAGAAAATCAAAATGGCGAGATTCAAGATAAAACTGAGCGCAACCCACAACTTTTTGTTGCGGGCCGCACGGCGTTTGTCGGTTTTTTTGTTTTCTCGATCGATCAGCAGGCCGCTTAAGTAGGTCAAAACCGTACTGGTTGCAATTAAGACCGCGTAGCGCGGATTCCAGCCCATATAAAAATAATAGCTGGTAACCAGCAGCCAAACCCAGCGTACACGCTGGGGAAAGGCGAAATAAAGCAGGGTGACAATCGGGAAAAAAATCAGAAAATGCAGCGAGTTAAAATTCATGTTGGGTCCTCGTCCATAGATTTTTAGCCGCTCGATCGGGCCTGGATGGCTGGTGTTTGTTTATATTTCCGGTGTTTTACCGGCCGTATACCGGTTGCTCTCGCGTGACAGCAAGGCAAGCAGCGCGAACAGCCATAAGCCGGATGCAAAAAAGCAGGCGTACCGCAGCAGGGTGTCGGTGGAAAAGGGGACCGACGAGCTGCCTGAAAGCAGCGCGATGGCTGCGCCGCCCACGCAGACGCCGCACAAAACCACCGACATCCCGGCCGAGAGGACAAACCGGCTGGGGCTCGCCGTCGAGTATAAAAAACCAGCCAACACATAAAACGCATAGGTCAGTGCAATGGCGGCCAGCAATTCAAAGG
Organism: uncultured Butyricicoccus sp.; assembly: GCA_904420185.1. GTDB lineage: Bacteria > Bacillota > Clostridia > Oscillospirales > Butyricicoccaceae > Butyricicoccus_B. The sequence continues at coordinate 97,775 of CAJFUJ010000061.1, forward strand.
CATACAGCCCTAAAAAAGGCGAGGCGCCATTGTCTTTAAAGGTAATAATGAGATCAAAACAGGCCCAGAACATCGGGATAATCGTCAAGGATGCCGTCCCTTCAACGATTCGGTCGCGGCTGAGCGCAGACGCGATGCCAATCATGCAGCAGCCGGTGAGGATAGCGAGCAGCCACAAAATGAGCAGGGGAACAAAACTCCAAATTGCGGTCATCACATTTTGCGAAACTGCCAGATACAGGCCAAACGCGCCCGAAGCAATCATCAAAATGCCGGAAATGACCGAAATCATTTTGAACCCCACGCTATCCCCGCCAAAAGCCTCTTCGAACAAGATGCCCCGCTGGGCGCGGAAGGATAGCGCAAAGGCGAGCAGTGCCACAACCGCGACGACGCATAGCGCGATCAAGCCGGTTTCGGCTGGGTCACCCTGGACAGGAAGCTGGGTATCGGGCTCATACCCATTGATCAAGTTGAGACCGCGCAGCACGGCGCCCACCAGTGCAAAAAGAGCGGTCAAAAATAAAATCAAAAATCGTTTCTTCATAGGGACTCCCTCCCAGAAAAGCGGCAAAACCTGCTGCTAAAATTCATAGATAAAAGTAGTATACCAAAATTTCTAAAAAAAATCGAGCGGCAACTCCGACAAAGCCCATAGCCCTTCGATACCGAATTTTGGCGGACTTGCCGCGTTTGGCCGGCCGCGTTCGCCAAAAGTGGCTGTTAAGAAATGAAAAAAGCGCGTATTTGACTTGTAACCGGGCAAAAGCTTTGCTAAAATATACTGTAGAAACGCCGGACGTATCCGGCAGATCTACGGAAATCTATTTTGAGGTATAGGAGTGTAAGATATATGGCAAATCCAATCGTGACCATTGAGCTGGAAAACGGCAAGTGCATCAAGGCCGAGCTGTATCCGGAAATTGCGCCGAATACGGTTAACAATTTCATCGCCCTGGCAAATAAGGGCTTTTACGACGGCCTGATCTTCCACCGGGTCATCCCGGGCTTTATGATCCAGGGCGGCGATCCGGAAGGAACCGGCATGGGCGGCCCGGGTTATGAGATCCGCGGTGAATTTACAGCCAACGGCTTCCAAAATGACCTGAACCACACGCGCGGCGTTTTGTCCATGGCGCGCACCATGGACCCCAACTCGGCTGGTTCGCAGTTCTTCATCATGACCGAGGATTCTCCCCACCTGGACGGCCAGTACGCCTCCTTTGGCATGGTCATCGAGGGCATGGATGCGGCCGATGAAATTGTCAACACCCCGCGCGATTGGCACGACCGCCCGCGTAAAGAACAAAAAATGAAAAAAGTCACGGTGGAAACCTTCGGGGTCGAGTATCCGGAGCCGGAAAAGGCCTAAACAATGCAAAAAATGGGGAAGAGGGGCGCTTGCGCATGATGCAGTATACCAACCGAGACCAATTTATTCTATCTGCGCCTGGCTGCATGTACACCGACCCGGACAGCCTGGAGTCGATCATGGCGGGCCACGAAAACGGCGCGAACGGGTGCATTTTGCCGCTGGATATGACCAAAGATGGGATTGCAGTGCTTTGCACCCACGGCGGCTTTCGCAGCGCGGATGGGGTCTTTCACGCGGTTGGAGAGGCGGATTATGTCGAGCTTCGCCGCTGTTTTCCAAAGATTGTCGCTGTGGGGCAGGCGGTTGAACTGGCCAAATCGTGCGCAGCTAAAATCTGCGTGGATTTGAAAAATCCCCATGTATGTCCACAGGTCAAAATCGCCTTGAGCCATGCCGACTATCTGGACAACGCCTATTTCGGCGGCCTGAATGTGGCAGATGCCGCACAGACCGCAAGGAAACATCCGGCGCTGCACATCATGGGCGATCTGCCCAGCCAACCGGCCGACCCAATTGCACTGGTGCGCGCAGCCCAGGAAAATGGCCTGTTCGGTTTGCGTGGTCCGGCAGAATATCTGTCGCCTGCGCTTTGTCAGGAGGCGCTGCGCTGCGGCCTGTTCCTCGCCTCGACCGAAACAACCGACGGGGAAAAGCTCGAGCGGATGTTTGCGCAAGGGGTCAACTTTATCGAAACCGCACGGCCCGATTTGGCCCGCGTCTTGCAGCCGCAGGGGGCGGATGACAACGGGTAAACGTACGCCGCAAGCCGCGACCGGGATGCGTCGCGGCTTTTTTTATTCGGGCGCTCGGCGCCTTTGTGAAAGGATACGATTTGTTTGGCTGATATCACTGTACAAAATTTAACCAAATACTATGGCGACCGGCTGATTTTATCCGATATCTCCTTTGACATCCAGCCCGGAGAAAAGGTCGCCATTTTGGGCCCCAACGGCGCGGGCAAAACCACCCTGCTGCACATCTTGGCCGGCCGGCTGCCATATGACGGAGGGGTGGCCGCGATTGGCGCTGGACGCGCGGTGGGCATGATCGACCAGATGCCCGACTACCCGGCGGATATGACGGTGGAGGATGTGCTGCGGTCGGCCTTCCGTGACGCGCGCGCCATCCAGGAGCAAATGCGCCAGGTGGAGGACCAGATGGCCCAGCATCCCGAGGACGGGGAGCTGCTCCACCGGTATGGCGTCTTACAGCAAAAATTGGACGCCTTGGGCGGCTATAACCGTGATTACGAGATCGATAAGGTGTGCAATGGCCTGGACATCCCGCCGTCCCGCCGGGCGCAGCCCTTCGCACAGCTGTCGGGCGGCGAAAAAACCCGGGTGAACCTGGCGCGGATTATTTTGGAGCAGACCGACATTTTGCTGCTCGACGAGCCGACCAACCACCTGGATATGGATGCCGTGCGCTGGCTGGGCGATTATCTGGACAGCTATCCTGGGACCGTGGTGACCGTGTCGCACGACCGCTATTTCCTGGACCAGTGTTGCGAACGCATCATCGAGGTGCACGACCATACGGTCGAATTCTATGCGGGCTCCTACTCCTACTACGCGGTCGAACGCGAACGCCGCTACGAACAGCAGCTGCGCGAACACGAAAACCAAATGGCGGAGAAAAAGCGGCTGGAAGGGGTGGCGCGCATCATGCACGAGCATGGAACCGAGCACCTGGCCAAACGGGCGGCTTCGATCGAAAAGCGCATCGCGCGCATGAAGGTCACCGACCGCCCCCGCCGGGAAAAGAAAATGCAGGTTTCCTTTGGTGACCCCAACTATGAAACCGAAGAGGTCCTCAAGGTGCGGGGGATCACAAAAAGCTACAACGGCCGGGCCATCCTACAAGACATGACCTTTAACATCCGCAACGGCGAGCGGGTAGCCATCTTGGGCGACAATGGCGCGGGTAAAACCACCCTGCTCAAGATCCTGCTTGGCCTGGAGCCGGCCGACGAGGGCACGGTCAAAAAAGGCGTGGGCCTGCGCCCGGCCTATCTGCCGCAGCTGGTCCACTTTGACAACGAAAACCGCAACCTGATCGATACACTCATCTACGACAAGAACGTCACCATGCAGACCGCCCGCAACCGCTTGGGCGCCTTCAAGTTTTCGGGTGAGGACCAGTACAAGTTGGTCAAAACGCTGTCGGGCGGCGAAAAGAGCCGGCTAAGGCTGTGTGAACTCATGTACGACCCGCTCAACATGCTCATCCTGGACGAGCCGACCAACCACCTGGATCTCTTGAGCCGGGAATGGATCGAGGAGGCGGTTGAGGCGTTCACAGGCACGCTGTTGTTCGTATCGCACGACCGGTACTTTGTCGAGCGGTTCGCTACCCGGGTACTCTATTTGGAAAACGGCAACTACTTGGATTATACCGGCACATACAGCCAGTTTTTGGACTACCGGGAACGGGTGCGGGCCCAGCAAACCATCAGCGCGCCGCAAGCGCCCAAGCAAAAGGCCAGCAAGCCGCAAAAGCCCAAGGGCGGCACCAAAAACATCAGCAAGCGCCTGGCAGTTTTGGAGCGCGAGATCACCCAGCTGGAAGCCCACCTGGCTGAGTTGGACAGCCGGATCAACCGCAATGCAGCGGACCCGGAAAAGCTGATGGGTCTGCTGGAAGAAAAGGACCAGGCCGATGCAACACTGCTGGAAAAAATGGAAGAGTGGGAGCGTATGAGCGAGGAGTTGGAAGGCGAATGAAAACGCTGGAAATCAAACTGTGGGCGCTGCTGGCTATCCTCTTTGCCGGATTGGGCGGCGCGTGCCTGACCTGGGCACCCATCCGGTTTGGCGCGGCGTTCTTGGGCGCGTTGGCGGTGGGCTGCGCAGGTGAGGCGTGTATGGTATCATTTTCCGGGAAATATCCGGCCTGCCGCAATATTGCCCGGCTCGGGCGGGTGCTGTTTGGAATATTCTTGGTTTCCTTTGCCGCCATACAGGGGTTGATCGTCTCGGGCGAATACACGGATGAAGAGGTGTATGAGGCCGAGTATGTGCTGGTGCTGGGCGCGCATATCTATCCCGACCGCCCTTCGGCTGCGTTGCAAAGCCGGCTCGACACCGCCTATACGCTGCTCGAACAAAACCCGCAGGCCAAGCTGGTGCTATGCGGTGGCCAAGGGCCGGATGAAAACATGCCGGAAGCCCACATGATGCGCGATTATCTGCTCGAAAAGGGCGCGCCAGCGCACAGTCTGCTGATCGAGGACCGCTCAAACAACACCATCCAGAATATCGAAAATGCCAAGGCCCAGTTCCAGCTGGAGGGGCAAAAGACTGCGGTCATCACCAATGAGTTTCATCTGGCACGCGCCCGCCGCTTGATGGCCCAGGCCGGGCTGGAAACTGCGGGGATGCCTGCACCGACACCCTATTGGACACTGCGCGCGGTCAGCCATCTGCGGGAATATTGCTCTACCCTAGGGCTGATCGTCACAGGACGGTATTTTTGATGTTTGCCAAAATTGGGAGGAAGGCGCTGGACAGGCTACCCTTCCTCCTTTCCATGGGAGGTTTTTTATGAAGATCGCCGATTTGCACATCCATTCGCGGTACTCCCGCGCGACCAGCCGCGATGGGACGGCGCCACAATTGGATTTTTGGGCGCGGCAAAAGGGCATCGCGATCCTGGGAACCGGGGATTTTACCCATCCCGCGTGGTGCGCCGAGCTGCGGGATGCCCTGGTCCCGGCCGAAGAGGGGATGTATACTCTGCGGCCCTCGCTGCGCCTGCCGGGCGCACTCTCAGGCGAGACGCCGCGCTTTGTCATTTCCGGGGAAATCAGCTCCATTTACAAAAAGGACGGAAAGGTCCGTAAGGTGCACAACCTGATCCTGTTGCCTGGGCTGGAGCAAGCCGAAACGCTGTCCAAGCGGCTGGAGGCGATCGGCAATCTGCACGCCGACGGCCGCCCCATTTTGGGTCTGGACTGCCGCGATCTGCTGGAGATCACGCTGGAAGCCTGCCCGGACGCGGTGTTCATCCCGGCGCATATCTGGACGCCGCATTTTTCGGTGTTCGGCATGGCCACAGGGTTCCAAACGCTGGACGAATGCTTTGGCGACCTGACCGGCCACATCCATGCGCTGGAAACCGGCCTGTCGTCTGACCCGGATATGAATGCCCGGGTGTCCATGCTGGACCGGTACACACTGGTTTCCAATTCGGACGCCCATTCGCCGCAAAAGCTGGGGCGGGAGGCCAATTTGCTGCAAATCGACTGGGGTTATCACGCGCTGGCCGATGCGCTGGAGGGCCGGAATCCGGTGGGCTTTGCGGGGACGGTCGAGTTTTTCCCCGAGGAGGGTAAGTACCATTTGGACGGACATCGGGCGTGCGGCGTGTGTCTGACGCCAGCCGAAACGGTGGCCTGCGGGTTCCGCTGCCCGGTGTGCGGCGGCAAGTTGACCGTGGGCGTCGAGCACCGGGTGGAGGACCTGGCCGACCGGCCGGCAGGTGCAAAGCGGCCGCTGCCGTTTGAAAGCCTGGCGCCCCTGCCCGAGGTGATTGCGGCATCGACCGGCCTGTCCGCGGCTTCACTGCGGGTGCAGCGGCAATACCTCGATCTGCTGCGCCAACTCGGGCCGGAGTTCTATATTTTGCGGCAAGCGCCGCTGGATGCAGTCGGTCGGGTAGCCGGCAAGGGGGTACAGGAGGGCTTGCGCCGGCTGCGCGCCGGCCAGGTGGTGCGTAAGCCGGGCTTTGACGGGCAGTATGGCGTGATTTCGCTTTTCTCCCGCCAAGAGCTGGATACCTTCAGCGGGCAGGTCAGCCTGTTTGGCCCGGCCGAGCCGTTGCAACCGGGCGCGGCAAAACCGGGAAAGGGCAGGCAGCCCGCCGCGCCGGCCAGACAGGCCCCCGCCCCGGTGCCCGCTGACGGCCTGAACGAAGAGCAGCAGGCCGCAGCGCACAGCATCGCACGGGTGACCGCGGTTTCGGCCGGGCCTGGTACCGGCAAAACCCAGACCCTGGCTGCCCGCATCGAGTATATGCTGGATACATTGCACATCCCGGCCAGCCGTCTCATGGCTGTGACCTTCACCAGCCAGGCCGCCGAGGGCCTGAAAGCCCGATTGGCCCAGGCGCTGGGTGGCAAAAAGGCGATTCGGGGGCTGACCGTCGGCACCTTCCACTCGATCGCACTGGCCCGGCGAACGGCGCGCGGCCAGTCCGGCCGGCTGCTGACGCCCGAACAAGCGCGGTCCTTCGCCGAACAGGCTGCCCGTGAGAGCGGCTGGAAGGGGACGCCAGATGGCTTTTTACAGGCGGTATCAGCCCTGAAAAACGGTATGGAGGAAAGCCGTGCCGGATTGGCGCACGAGCAGATGGCTGTGTACGATTGGAAGTTGCAAGCGGCCGGGGCGGTGGATTTTGACGACCTGCTGCTTGATGAACTGGAAGCCTGCCGGCAGGACGGCAAAAAGCCCAAGGTGTGCCATGTGCTGGTGGATGAATTCCAGGACGTGAGTGATGTGCAATATTGCTTGTCCCGTGCCTGGAGCCGGAACGGCACGCTGTTTGTCATCGGCGACCCCGACCAAGCGATCTACGGCTTCCGCGGCGCATCGGCCGGGTGCTTTGACCGCCTGGCCGCAGAGGAACCCGGCCTATATACAGTGCGGCTGGTGAAAAATTACCGGGCAGCCCCTGAGATTTTGCGCTGCGCCCAGCCGGTCATCGCCCACAACCCGGGCGGCGAACGGCCGCTCCAAGCCATGCGCCCCAAGGGCGGCAGCGTGCGGTTGGTCCATACCCGTAGCGCCGGGGATGAAGCCTCCTTCCTGGCACGCGATATCGCGGATATGGTAGGCGGCGTGGATATGCTGGCCGCCGGACGGCATGGCGCGTCCACTGCTCGCCGCAGCTTTGGCGAAATTGCCGTGCTGTGCCGTACCAGGCGGCAGCTGGAGCGGATCGAGCGTACCCTGGGCCGGGCAGGTATCCCCTGCGCTGTGGCTGGGCGGGGAGACTACTTGCAGGCAACCTGTGTGCAAGGGGCGCTGGGCTTTTTGCGGTTCTTGCAGCACCCGGCCGATACGCTGTCGCTGCGCACGGCTTTGCGCGCGGTGTGGGCGGTGCCGGCCGACCGGATCGACGGCTTTGCCGCCTGCTATGCGGACGCCCCCGACGGCCTTTCGGCCCAAGAATTGCTGGCACGCAGCGAGATATATGCTACGGACGGGCATTTGCGCCTGGTGCGCGAACAGATGCAGGTGCTGCTGCCCGCATGGCAAAAAGGCAAACCGGTGGGCCTGCTGGAACAGTGGGCAACACACTATGGGCTGGAGGAGGACCCGGACTTTTCCCGGCTGCTCCAGCTGGCGGCGTTTTATAAAGACCTGCCTGCCCTGCTGGACGGTGTATTGTTGGGCGCGGAGGGCGATTTGGTGCGCAGGAACGCGCAGAAATATGCGGCTGGGACCGTGACCCTGTCCACCCTGCACGGCGCCAAGGGACTGGAATTTGGCGCGGTTTATCTGTGCGGTTTAACCCAGGGAGTAACGCCGCTGGAAGGCGGCAGCCGTCCAACCGATCTGGAAGAGGAAAGGCGGCTGTTCTATGTGGGCATGACCCGGGCGCGGGATGCGCTGGTTTTGGTGGCGCAGACCCCGCCCTCCCCGTTTTTAGGTGAAATCCCGGCCGGTACCTATGCCGAGGAAAAGGGAAGGCCAGAACAGGCGGTGCAATTGCGGTTGTTTTGAAGCCGTTACAAATCCTGCCGGAGAGAAATAACAAAAATTAGCCGATTTTGATAAGTAGGTTGAAGTTTTTGATAATTTAATTTATACTTAGGACAATTAAGGTTATTCACATATATGCCTGCGGAGGAGAGGGATATGCAAACATATCAATTTACAGCGGTTTTATTCGGTGGGTTTGAAGTGCAGATGAATGGCATTGTCATCAGCCAGACACTGGCGCGTGCGCCGAAAGCCAAAAGCCTGCTAGAATATCTGCTGTATTGCCGCCGGGTCGTGCCGATGGAAGAACTGTTCCAAATTTTTTGGCCGCAGGGGAAGAGCCCGAAAAATGCGCTTAAGGTTCTCATTCACCGGCTGCGCACCGCACTCATCCAGGGTGGCGTGCCAGAGAATATTGCGTGCATCGTGCAGCGGCAGGGCGGCTATCAGTGGAACCCGGCGCTGGACACCCAAACCGATGTGGAAAATTTCGAAAAGTGCTACCAGGAGGCTATGAGCGGCAAGGCCGGGCGGGAGCTGCAAGCCGAACGCATCCGCTTGGGGCTGGGGCTGTACCGCGGTCGCTTTTTGGATGGGTCGGAGCTGTGGATGGAGGCCCCATCTGCACATTTTTATAGCGCATACCATAAAATGGCGCAACAGTTGTGCACCTTCTATAAAGAAGAAGGACGGACACGGGAATCAATCGAGTTGTGCCGTGCGGTGCTTCGGCACGACGAACTGGACGAAATGTTCAATTACGAGCTGCTGACCGGCCTGCTGTCCTGCGGCCGGGCAGGCGACGCCCGCGCGCAGTATGAGCGCCTGTCTGAGCGGTATTATGAAAAATTGGGGGTGCAGCTGCCCGAAAGCCTGCGCAGATTGCAACAGGAGATACAAAACGCAAAGGATGCCATGGAAATGGATATCGACAGCATCCGCGACAGCCTGGAGGAAAAAACGCCCGAGGCCGGCGCATTTGTATGCGAATATCCAATTTTCCAGGAGCTGTACCGCATTGAGGCCCGCTGCCTGGAGCGCTATGGCGGCCGGATCTTTCTGGGGCTGCTGCGGCTGCAAGCACCTGGCCATAAACAGATTCCGCAGCCGGTTCTGGAAACTGCAATGAAAACGCTGATGGAGACCGCCCGGGCTTCGTTGCGCAAGGGCGATATCCTGGCCCAGTTTAGCGCGTCGCAGTGTGTGTTGTTGTTGCCCACCGTGACCTATGAGAGCGGGCGGGCGGTGCTGATGCGCATCCAAGAGCGGTTTTCGCGCCTGTGTTCCCCCGAAAAGGTGACGGTGGACGGTAAGCTGCGGCCGATCCGGCCCATCAAAGAAGTTGTTTAATCCGTGTGGATAGAATAGAAAGAAACCCTGAAACCGCATCGTAAATGGGCGGTTTCGGGGTTTTCTGAATTGAACACGAAAATTTTGAGATTGTTGTGGGAGTTTTCCAGATCGGCTAAGAGAGAAATAATTTTAAAATAGTAAATTTATTGATAACTTAAAAGATTGTAAAGGACGGCCGCAGGCGGTTGACAGCAGCGCGGACTGCGCCGTATAATAAAGAAGGTTGCACCCGCCCGACCGGTCGGTCGGGTACGATTTGGTTTACTGGCTTAGAAACGGAGGTACCCCATGATAGCAAAAAAATTGACTGCTCTGCTGCTAGCCGGTGCAACAGCAGTCGGCCTGACCGTCCCGGCGGGCGCCATCTCTCCTACAGGCGCCACAATGTTGCTGACAACCGGCGCCATGCGCGCTATGACCGAAGCAGGGCTGGAAAACAACGGCGTTTCCACCACCCCGCCCGCACAAGATGGCAGATCGATCGGCTTTTACGGTTTGGAGGAAACCGTGCGTACATACAACCAGACCATCCAGGGTCTCAAGCGGACCCTGGCCAGCGTCGGCTCGACCGACGTAGTGGGCCCCATCGAGGACCAGATCTGGAACTACCAGATTCAAAATAGCAATCTGCAAGCGCAAATGCAAAGTTATGAAGCGTCGGCAAATGCTTTGGAAGATCAGTTGAATGGACTGGGTAATGAAGGCAGCGAAAGTTTGAGGGCGGCCCTCAATGCGCAGATTGAGCAGATGAACAGACTTGCATATAGTGCGGAGCAGTCCATCGCGGCCAATACGGCGATCATCAACGGGCTGGAGGACTCCAAGGACGACGCCCCGGCCGACCTGGCCGATACCTACGCCACCACTGAAAAGCAGGTGGAGAACACAGCCAACCAGATCGTCATGGGCGCGCAGACCCAATACATCACGCTGTGCTCGCTCAATGACAACGTCGCGGCGCTCGACCGCACCATCGCGGCTATCGACCGGCAGATCCCGGTCATCGAAAAGCAGTACGAAATCGGCATGGCTTCGGCCCTGGACGTGGAAACCATCAAAAACCAGCGCGCGACAGCGGTGTCGAGCAAGACCACGCTGGAAGCCCAGATCGCCTCACTGGAGAACAGCCTGTCCTTGACCCTCGGCAACAGCGCGGGCACGACCGTCCATGTGCAAAAGGTGCCCGAGGTCAGAGACTACGACCTGCGGCAGATGAACTATGAAAAGGACCTGGAGGAAGCCAAGGACAACAGCTACACCATCTGGCAAATGCGCGATGCGCTGCGGCAGGCTTCCAATGATTATGAGGACAGCGTGACCTCCACCCTGGATGCCTACAACGCGGCGAAGATCAATTTGGAAGCCGCACAGGAACAAGTGGAGAATGATTTCCGCGACATTTTTAACGACGTCACCGAAAAACGGCGGCTGCTCGACGCGGCTGAGGACGATCTGGCGCTGGCCGAAACCAATTTCCAGGTGTCCGAGGTACAGTACGACCAAGGAATGATTTCCCAGTTGGAGTACGAAAATGCAAAGGATACACTGGAAACCGCGCGCGCGGCCGTGACAACGGCGGAAACCAATCTTTTCATCTCGTACAACACCTATAATTGGGCCAAACGCGGTGTCATGCAGTAAAAATAGGACAAACGGAGGATCGGTAAAATGATACAGACCAAACGGCTGGCGGCGCTCTGCCTGGCGGGCAGTATGCTGCTGCTCAGCGCTTGCGGTACGAACGGAGATGGGAGTTCCTCAGCGGTGGGGGACGGAACCCAATCGACAGCAGTGGAAGTGCAGACGGTGGCACAGGGTGAAATGGCGGCTTCCAACACCTTGGCCGGGCAGGTCCAGGCCGCTGAGGCGGTGCAGGTGTTCCCCATGCTCTCCGGGCTGGTGGAGACGCTCAGCGTCGCTGAAGGCGATACGGTCACGCGCGGGCAGACCCTGTTCACCGTGGACACCTCGACGGTCACTTCCACGCTGAGCGCCTTGCAGCAGAGTTATAGCGCCACCAAGTCGGCCACCGACCAAGCCATTGCAAGCGCCCAGATTGGAGTTGAAACCGCCCAGCTCGGGGTGGAAAGTGCCCAGCTCAGCGTGCAAAATGCCCAGAGCAGCGCTGAAAATGCCCAGCTCGCCGTCGATCAGGCGCAGACCGCGCTGGACAACGTCAACGCGCTGTTTGCGGTAGGTGCAGCCTCCAGCCAACAGGTAACCCAGGCTGAGCAGGGGCTCCAGCAGGCGCAAGCGGCCTTGCAGCAGGCTCAGACCGGTGTGCAGCAGGCCCAGGCTAGCGTACAGTCAGCGCAAGCCGGCGTGCAGCAGGCCCAGGCCGGTGTGCAGCAGGCCCAGGCGTCCCAGCAGTCCTCGCTGGCCCAAATCCAGGCTTCCATTGACCAAATCCAGGCCCAAGCTGCCCTGGGTACAGTGACCGCCCCGGTATCCGGCCGGGTGACGGCGGTCAATATTACGTTGGGCAGCATGGCCGCGCAGACCTCGCCGGCTGTGATCATCGCCGAGGACAACGCGCTGGTGATCTCGGTGTTCACGAGCGAGAATGTGCGCAGTGGCTTGCAGGTGGGCGACATTGCCGACGTGGTCATGGAGTCGGTGTCCCCGGACCCGATGCAGTGCTCCATCCGCACGATTTCCGAAACCGCCGACGCACAGACCAGCTTGTATGAGGTCACCTTATACATCCCCGAGGGAATCGAGCCGGCCATCGGCGCCTTTGCGGACATCACCTTGTACACCGACCGGCGGAACAGCACCATCCAAATCCCCACCGAGGCGATTTTGACCGACGGTGAGGAGCAATATGTCTTCGTAGTGGACGGCGACATGGCAAAGCGCGTGGTTGTCTCCACCGGCTTGGTCGGCGACGGCGTCACCGAGATTACAAGCGGCCTTTCGGGTGGCGAAACGCTTGTGACAAAGGGACAGAGCTACCTATCCGACGGTTCTATCGTCCGGATTGTCGGCGGGGAGGAATGACATGAAGACAGCGGCGTTTTGTATCCGGCATCGCGTCACAACCATCATGGTCTATGTTATGGCTGTTGTGTTTGGCGTGATGGGCTTTACCTCCCTTCCCCTGGCGCTGATGCCGAACATCGAGCTGCCCATGGCCATTGTCATGACAACTTATGCGGGCGCGGGTCCGGAAGAGATTGAAAACCTGGTGACCGAGCCCATCGAGGCCGCGTGCGCAAGCGTGGCCGGTATGGATGAATTGCAGTCGCAGTCGAGCGAAAATGTGAGTACGGTCATGATTACCTTCACCGATAGCACCGACCTGGATGAAGCGTTGACCGACCTGCGCGACCGGGTCGATCAGGCCAAGTCCGGCTTGCCTGACGGCGCGTCCGATCCTACGGTCATGAAGATGGACATTAACTCCATGCCGGTTGTAATGATCGGCCTGCGCGGTGCCAGCTTGTCCCAGTTGCAGCAGGTGGCCGAGGATGACATCACCCCGACGCTCGAACGCATCGACGGCGTGGCTTCGGTCACCGTATCCGGCGGCTATGACAACGAGGTGGTCATCCAGACCCGCGCCGACCAGATGAGCGGCTACGGCCTGAGCATTTCGTATATTTCGCAGATTTTGGCGGCCGAAAATGTCGCCATCCCGGCCGGCGAGGTGCAAAACGGGCAGCAGTCGCTGACCGTGCGCACGACCGGTGAGTTTGAATCGGTGGCGGACATTTCCGACGTCCTGCTGCCACTGCCGACCGGCGGCAACGTCCGCTTGGGCGAGGTGGCTGACGTGTCCATGCAGCCCACCGAGCAGGATACCATCGCCAAGATCGACGGCGAACCATGCGTCATGATCTCGGTGATGCAGCAGTCGGACGCCAACACGGTCGAAGTGGCCGACCGGGTCAAGGCCCAGCTCGACCAGATGACCGCCGAAAACCCGACGCTCAACTGGTCGCTGCTGATGGACCAGTCAGACTACATCAATCTGTCGGTCGATTCGGCCATTCAGAACATCGTGCTTGGCGTCATCTTGGCGGCGCTGGTGCTGCTGGTCTTTTTGCGCGACATCAGCGCAACCTTGGTCATTTCGATTTCCATGCCAGTGTGCATTATCGCGGTTTTCCTGGTGATGAATGCCTTGGATATCACCATGAATATGATGAGTCTGGGCGGCCTAGCCATGGGTGTGGGCATGATCGTAGACAACTCAATTGTTGTGCTCGACAATATTTTCCGGTACCGCGCAGACGGGTTTAGCCGGTGGGATTCGTGTACCAAAGGTTCCGCTGAGGTTTCGCTGTCGATCACGGCCGGTACGCTGACAACGGTGGCGGTTTTCCTGCCCATTGGTTTGGCTGGCGGCATTTCGGGCATGATGTTCCGCGAATTTTCGATTACCATTTCGTCGCTGCTGCTGGCGTCGCTGTTCATCGCGCTGACGCTGGTGCCGCTGCTTTGCTACATCTTGCTCGACCGCGGCAAAGAAAAGCGCCGTCTGACCAGTGCGCCGGGCGACATCGCTGACCGGCCTATGATGCGCGGTTACCGCCGCATCCTCAAGCTGTTTATCACCAAGCGGTGGATCGGCGTATTGGTGTCGGTGGGGCTGGTGATTGTCTTTATCCTGACCATCGGGCTTGCCGGCTTTGAGCTGATTCCAGAGATGGACCAGGGACAGGTTTCGGTAACAGTGGAAATGCCGGTCGGCTCGGAGCTGGAGGAAACCGAGGAAATCACCGACCGTGTGGCCGACATTGCGATGGAGACCATTCCAGAGTTGGAAAGCCTGTATTATACGACGGGTGGCACCTCGATGCTGGGCGGCAGTACATCGTTGACCCTTGACGTCGGCTCCAAACAGGACCGTGAACGCAGTACCCAAGAAATTGTCAGTGCGCTGCGCGACGACCTTGCAGACATTGCAGGGTGTGAGCTGACTGTGGAGTCATCTAGCACGGTCAGTATGTCGTCCGGGGGCGCGGTATCTATCTCGCTGCGCGGCGATGATTACGATTTGCTGACCGAAACCGGCGACCGGTTGGTGGAGGCAATCGCGGCACTGCCCGATGCGATGGACGTACAGTCCTCGGCTGCCGAGCAAACCGCGCAAGTGGACATCACCCTCCGGCGCACAACGGCCGCATACTATGGGCTGAATGCTTCGACCATCGGCTCTGCCGTGCGCAGTGAGCTGGACGGTTCGGTGGCCACGACCCTCAAGGTGGACGGCGAGGAGATCGACGTCAGCGTTCGGGGCGACAGCCGCTCGGGTGACAGCTTGGACGCTTTGCGTGCGGTGGCCATTCCGCTGAATACAGGCGGTTCGGTGCCGCTCAGCGCGGTGGCCGATGTACAGGTGGTGCAGGCTCCGCAGGAGATTGCCCGTGATAACCAAAGCCGCACGATTACGGTCTCGGCCGATAGCCGTTCGGATGATGCGGTGACCTTTAACCAACAGGTAAACGAGATTTTGAATGGATTCCAGCTGCCCGACGGCGTGGAGATCCAAACCGGCGGCGAAATGTCGGATATGGTAGAGTCGTTCACCACGCTCATGCAGGCGCTGATTGTCAGCCTGGGGCTGATCTATTTCATCCTGGCCAGCCAGTTTGAATCGTTTATCATGCCGGTCATTGTGATGATGATTTTGCCGACCGGCCTGCTTGGCTCGCTGTTTGGCCTGCCCTTGACCGGCAACCGCATTTCCATTGTCGCCTTTATCGGCGTCATCATGCTGGCCGGCACGGTGGTCAACTCGTCGATCGTATTGGTTGACTACACAAACACCCGCCGCGCCCGGGGCGAAGATAAGAATACAGCGCTCTTGAACGCTTGCCCGCGCCGTGTGCGCCCGGTGCTGATGACTACTCTGACCACAGTTTTGGGCATGGTCCCCATGGTAGTCAGCCAGGGCGAAGGCTCGGAAATGATGGCGCCCATGGCCATCGTGATGATCACCGGTATGATTGTTTCGACCATTGTCACCCTGTTCTTCACGCCGGTGTACTATTCGCTGATCGACAGCCTGTCTGAGCGGTTCAAACGCCGCCGGAAGGATGAAGATGGATCAAATCCACCGGATGGACCGTCCGCGCCTGAGGCCCTTCCGGAAGCAAAGGAGGGGGAACCGGCGCATGTCTGAAATACGGGAAAACCGGCGCAGTGAGATTTTGCAGGCAGCTTGCAAAGAATTTTCTGAAAAGGGGTTTGCAGGTGCAAAAATTGAGGATATTGCACACCGGTGCGGGATCGGGAAGTCCACTGTGTATGAATATTTTCCGTCCAAAAGCGACCTGCTGGAGGAAACCGTGGACTGGATCATCGGCCGCGTGACCGTTGATGTGGAGCGGATGATGGAGGGGACCGGCAGCTTCGCAGAAAAAGCGCGGGCGTATCTGCTGTATATCTGCCGTCTGATGCACAAGATGGGACACGGGTTGCTGTATATGTATGGCGACCACACGTATGGGGATAAACAAATCCTGAGCATTCTGCAAAAATGCACGCAATTGTTTTTGCAGCGGATTGTAGAAGCGGCGACCCAGGCTGTCCAGTATAGCCAACAAACAGGCGAGCTGCGTGGCGACATTGCGGCAAAGGAGATTGCCATTTTGGTGATCACCTTGCCCTCGCCCCTGCTGGCCGAGCAGTTGGCGAACGGTGACACGGAAAGTGTGGACCATATGGTCGAGCTGCTGCTGAACGGCTTTGCTGCAAAGTGATCCTGGCGCGCAAAATGCGTCAAGCGGGTTTTTGTGATTGACAAACAGTCCAAAACAAGGTACGCTAAAGAAAACCGTTAGAAACGAGGAAAACAGCTATGCTTACAAAAGGTATGAAGGGCCAAAAGGAGCTGGTGGTGACCGAAGACCTGCTGGCCAACCGGGTTGGCAGCGGCCTGGTCGCGGTCTATGCAACCCCGATGATGATTGCCGGCATCGAAGGTACGGCAGCTGGTTCGGTGGCCGATGCACTTGAGCCGGGCAAGACCACGGTGGGGACGCAGATGAACGTCAGCCATGTGGCAGCGACACCCGCAGGCATGAAGGTGCGGTTTGAAACCGAGCTGACCGACATTGCCCCAAACGGCAAAATTTTGACCTTCCAGGTGGCCGCCTACGATGAAAAGGGCCTGATCGGCGAGGGGACCCATCAGCGCGCCATTGTGGACAAGGAACGCTTTGAGGCCAAGGCGCAAGCCAAACTCCAGGGATAAACAAAAAGGACCTGCCAAGGAAATCTCCTGTGGCAGGTCCTCTTTTTGGTTTGGAAATTAAGAACCTTCGGCGAGGGTAAAATCGATCTGTCCGCTGGCACGGTTGGCGCCGACAAGCCGCACACGCACTGCCGTGCCGATGGTGAAGCGTAGGCCGCTGGAGTTGGACAAGGTCATTTTTTCGCCGTCAAATTCATAGTATCCGGGCAAGGATTCGATGCGGATCAGGCCTTCTGCTCCGTTGGGCAGGGCAACAAAGAGCCCAAACGATTGTACACCTGAGACCTCCCCGTCAAAGGTTTGCCCTAAAAATTGCTCCATATAGGCGGCGATATACAGCCGGTCGATTTCTCGCTCAGCGGTGTCGGCGGCCAACTCGCGCGAGGTGGATTGGCCAGCCGCATTCTCCACAAAGGTATAATCGGCCTGGGTGAAGCGCTCGTCTGCCAGCGCGCGGGCTAGCATCCGGTGGGTGGCGAGATCAGGATACCGCCGGATGGGCGAGGTAAAATGCAAATAGTATTTGGCTTGCAAGCCATAGTGGCCCAGGTTTTCCTCGGCATAGCGCGCGCGTGCAAGAGAACGCAGCAGCAGGGTGGGCAGCGCACGTTGCCGTGGATCACCCGCAGCTTGGTCCAAAACCGCTTGCAGCTGGCGGGTGTCTTGCGGCTGGTTGGGGTCCACGCGGTAGCCAAAAGGCCGGGCAAATTGGGCAAATACGCGCAGCTTTTCCGGGTCCGGGTTTTCATGGACGCGGTACACAGCCGGCGCGCCATGTTTGTCCATAAATTCTGCAACCGCTTCGTTGGCCTGGAGCATGAACTCCTCAATCATCCGCTCAGCACGGCCGCGCGAACGGTATTGCAGCGCGACCGGTTCGCCTTGTTCGTCCACTTCGATTTCGGTTTCAGGGATGTCTAGGTCGAGTGCCCCGCGTTCCATCCGGCGACGGTGCAAAAGATCGGCAAGTTCGGCCATTTTGCGCGAGATTTCGGTGAGAAAATCGTAGGTTTGACACAGCGCAGGATCGCCGTCCAGAATTTTGTTTACGTTGTTGTAGGTCATACGCGCCTTGGAGCGGATCACCGACTTGAAAAAGGTGGCCTTGTGCCGGCGGCCGTCTGGCCCGAGTTCGAGCAGCGCGGTAAATGCCAGACGGTCCTCGCCAGGAACCAGTGAGCATAATCCGTCGGACAGAGCAAAGGGCAGCATGGGGACCACATGGCCGGGATAATACACCGAGCAGCCCCGGCGGTAAGCTTCGCCGTCGAGCGGGCTGTCCGGCGTGACATAGTGGGACACATCGGCGATATGGACGCCAAGCTGCATATAGCCGCCAGGGAGTGGGCGGAGTGAAACAGCATCGTCGAAATCTTTGGCGCTGTCACCGTCGATGGTGAAGATTAGCTCATCGCGCAGGTCGCGCCGCCCGGCATAAGCATCTGGTGGGATGCAGCTGCCCAAGGCGTCGGCCTGGGCCTTCACGTCGGATGGGAAGGTTTCCTGGATGCCGTTTTCGTGTAAAATAGCTGCAATAGAGGCCTGCATGGTCCCGTTTTTGCCAAAGATCTGCACCACAGATGCCTGCGGCAAAACGCGGCCCTCACCATAATACATCATGCGTACAGTGACCTTGTCCCCCACTTGCGCGCCGTTGAGATGAGCTTTGGGAAGGAGAATTTCGGCGCGGTATTTGCGGCTTTCCGGCACAAAGACAAAGGACTTGCCCCGCTGCCGCACCGCACCCAGGATTTCCTGGTGGCTTCGCTCCAGGATACGCTCTACTTGGCCTTCACGGCGGGGGTTGCCCTGCCGCCGGTCGCTGGGGCGTAAGCGGACGAGCACATGGTCACCATGCCAAGCTCCTCCATCCGCACGCGGGGGGATAAAGATGTCGCCATCCGCGTCCCGTTCATCCGGTGCCACAAAGCCAAAGCCACGTTCCGTAGCCAGATAAACGCCTGCGATACAACCAAAATGCGAGGCTTGCGCAAAGCGGTTCTTTTTATTTTTGACAATTTGCCCGCTTGTAGATAGCCGCTGGAGGCTTTCGATGATTTGCTGTTTGCGTACACCGGGCAAATGGCGGCGCAACTCCTCCAGGCGCAACGGCTGTGCAAGCAGCGTAAGTATCTTTTGGTCGAGTGAATCCATGGAAATGCCTCCTTTTAAATCAGAAATGAGCGGTTGCGTTTGAATGGTGTGAGCGGATCGGGGACGTAAGCAGATTCCTTCAAACAAGCTTGGTACTTTCATTATACGCGAACAGCCGGACATTTAAAAGGTGGAATATGAAGGGGCGGGAAGTTTTCAACAAAAAAAGACTTTCTCATACTTGAGAAAGTCTTTTTGGAGCGGATGACGAGGCTCGAACTCGCTACCTCCACCTTGGCAAGGGGGCGCTCTACCAGATGAGCTACATCCGCAAATATGGTGCCTCCGGGCGGAATCGAACCACCGACACGGGGATTTTCAGTCCCCTGCTCTACCGACTGAGCTACAGAGGCAAAAAGAATAAGAAGTGGCGACCCGGAAGGGACTTGAACCCTCGACCTCTGGCGTGACAGGCCAGCGCTCTAACCGACTGAGCTACCGGGCCACTTGCA
>CAJFUJ010000062.1 GCA_904420185.1 uncultured Butyricicoccus sp.
TACCGCAGTTCTTTTCCTTTGTCAACAGTTTTTTTCGCTGCTGGCGAAAGTTTTTTATTCTTGCGGGCCGCCCTCAAAGAACAGCTCTATTATTATACGCCTTGCTCCGGCTTTTGTCAACATTTTTATTCCGGTTCCCCGGTGTATCCAAGATATTGCCGAAGCAGCTCCCACTCTGCTCGATGCAAGCAGCAAAACTGCTGAGAGGGGATACTTTCTTGCTCCAATATTAAACAGGGTACTCCATCAACAACTTCGCCAAACTTCTCAAGTGGCACCCATATCATCCGGCAGACTTCTGATCCAATCGAGAATGCAGGGTCTTGATCCACACGGATAGCAAACACATAAACCCGCTCATGGTCGAAGCCGCCGTCCGGTCGGGCATATTTTTGCTCCACCGTGCCAATTTCGGTCACTTGCTCTGCGGCAAACCTCACGCCAATCTCCTCTGCGCATTCCCGCAAAACTGCTTCTGCTGCTGTTTCGTCTGGATTCATGTGTCCCGTTGCCGCCAAATCATATAGGCCGGGATATAGCGGCCGATCCCAGGCCCTCTGCTGAATCCAATGTCCCAGTACGCCATTTTTTTCTTGCAGCAGCCACAAGTGGCACACATGATGCCGCAGACCGAGCCGGTGCACCAGCGCTCGCGCAACCGTACCACATACTCGTTCATCCGTATCATAAATCGTTAATGGTTCTTTGTCCGGCATTGTGTCAACCAGACTCTGCTTTTGTTCTCGTGTCAATGATTTGATCTGCGTCTCTCTTTTCATCGCCTCCGATCGATTAGGACACACTTCACAATATACCAGTTGCACTGGTCTTCGTGACCGTGTATATTTTGCGCCACCACGACCGCGGTTATGCGCAGTCAATCGCACAGTCAAATCATTTGTCCACCCCGTATAATATGTGTCATCTGCACAGCGCAGGATATAAACGCACGCCATGTTTCCTCCCATAATCAAGTCATTCCAATTTTATTATTTCTTTGCAACCGTGCATCACACAAAGGACGCACCAAGGGCTCCGTGTGCAAATCCACGGAGCCCTAACCTAAATTCATATTTAATTGTTCTACCACACTTCACCTTTCTTTCGACAATATCCTGGTTAAAAAGGAGGTGTCCAGTCATTGATCTTGTCGAAAACCGTTCTTCATATGGTATTCTCATATTTCGGCGCTTCTTAACTTTGTGGCACTTTTCCTCTGAAAGATGTTTCAAGCATTCAACCACTTTATACGGGATTTTCGAATGCCCTATCCTTGTAAAGCGTTTCTTCGCAAACTTTTCATTTTGAAACCCAGTAGCCATGAAACTTTTTGTTTTTCTCTATGGCCTTTCCACGTTTCAAATATTTCATACGCTTTTTAGAGGTTTTAATCAAAATAGGCTTCCAAACGATTCAGAAGTCCATATGAATTTGAGATTCTTCACCTTCTGGCGTCTTTCTGAGGAGTTTATGTGCCTCGCCGAATTGCACGCTTTCGTTTCTTCGCGGCTGCCGCTTATGCTGGCCGGATCAAGCGATCCTCTGACTCTAGCTACAAGAAATTGTTCTCTCCATACCCGTCGGTATGCCCCTCGGCCTTCGGGAGTAGAAACATCTTCATTTGTGATGCTAACTTGCTGCTCAGCCTCGAGCAGTGAGCCCCTCCGAAACGAAATTTGAACTTTCACTTACCATTGGACTCACATCCTTTCATTCGAATTTCCTGGAAAGTTTCGAATTTGTATATAAAACTTTTCAGTAGTTCTTAATGATTGTTGCTTTCTTTGTTGTGCCTTTATCATAACACCCTGTTTTGGCTGCGTCAACCCCTTTTGCCCCATTTTAAATGTACAAAAAAACGCTCTATTTTCTACACTTTTTCCTCTTTCGATCGCTTCCCGATTTTGTTATAATAATGATGTATGAGGGTTATTTACAACCCCGCTTTTTAGGAGGTCCCCCCAATGAAAAATTTTAGTTATTTCATGCCGTCCCGCATTTTTTTCGGCGCCGGTAGCGTTAAAAAGCTTTCTCGCGCGTCTCTGCCAGCCGGCAAAGGTTTAATCATCACAGGCGGCACATCTACCCGCAAGCTCGGGTATGTCGATCAGGTTGTGCAGGCGCTGGCTGAGGGCGGTCATGAAACCGTTGTATACGCGGACGTCCAGCCCAACCCCACCATTGAGGGCGTACGCGAATGCGCGGCGATTGCCCGCCAGGAAGGCTGCTCCTTTGTCGTCGGCCTGGGCGGTGGCTCATCGATCGACACCGCCAAAGCCGTCGCTGTCATGGCCACCAACGACGGCGATTGGTGGGACTACGTCTATGGCGGCTCGGGCGGCGGCAAAAAAATTCCCAACCCGGCGCTCCCCATTGTTGCAATCACCACCACTGCCGGAACTGGCACCGAAGCCGACCCTTGGACGGTTATCACCAACGGCGAGGAAAAAATCGGCGGTGGCGGCGACAAGACCTTCCCCACCCTTTCGATCGTCGATCCCAACCTCATGCTCACCGTCCCCCCACACCTGACCGCATACCAAGGTTTTGACGCGCTGTTCCACGCCTGTGAGGGCTATATCGCCACCATCGCCAGCCCGATTTCGGAAATGTTTTCCCTCAAGGCCATCGAGCTTGTCGGCAAGAGCTTGGCACGTGCCGTAGCCAACGGCTCGGATCAAGAAGCTCGCGCCGATGTTGCCCTGGCGAATACCTTAGCCGGCTTTGTCGAAAGCATGTCCTCTTGCACCTCTGAGCACTCCATTGCGCACGCACTTTCCGCTTATCATCCTAAGCTGCCGCATGGTGCGGCGCTCATCTCCATTTCGGTGGAGTATTACAAACTCTTCACCGAATCTTGTGCGGACAAGCTCATCCAAATGGCACGCACGCTGGGGAAAGCAGATGCGTCCGACCCAATGGATTTCATCCATGCTTTACAGCAGCTGCAAACCACCTGCCATGTGGACGCCATCCAGCTCAGCCAATACGGCGTCGATCCTGCGCAGTTCGCCGCCTACGCTGACAATGCGCGTGCTACCATGGGCGGCCTATTCAGCTATGACGCACGCGAGGTTAGCCGCGACGACATCGTCGGTATCTTGCAGCGCAGCTACCGCTAACATCACGCATATTTCGCAGAAGAAGAGGAACTCCACGATATGAAACACATTTTACTCATTGCAACCGGCGGCACCATCGCATGCCGGGAAAGCGGACGCGGCCTTGCGCCCTCTCTGACCGGCGAGGAACTGTTGGAATTTATACCGGAAGCCTCTAAAATATGCCGGGTCTTTGTCGATAATCCGTTCAGCGTCGATTCTACCGATCTTACCACCGCCCAGCGCCGCGAGCTGGCCATGATGATTTGGGAAAATTATGACCGGTATGACGGCTTTGTCATCGCCCATGGCACCGATTCACTGGCCTACACTGCGGCCCTGCTCTACCATATGCTGCGCAATCTCAACAAGCCGGTCATCCTCACCGGTTCGCAGCGCCCCATGGGGGAACCCGGCTCGGACGCTGAACGCAATATGCTCGATTCTTTCCGCGTCATCCGCGCAGGCTGGACCGGGGTGGCCGCTGTACTACACGGCCAGGTCATCCGCGGCAATCACGTCGTCAAAACGCACTCCAAGGCCATGAATGCCTTCCGCTCCATCAACGCCCCGCTCGCGGGTACCATCCGCGACGATGGCAAGGTCCTGCTGCACATCCCACCCCTGCTCGGCGGCGAACCCGAGTTTGTCGACATCGTCGATGCAAACTTCGTGGTTCTCAAGCTGGTGCCCGATCTGGACCCCAGCATCATTGAATTTCTGCGCCGGTATGACAAGGTCATCCTTGAGGGATATGGCGGCGGCGGAATCCCGGTACGGCTGGAAAAGGTTATCCAAAAACTCATCCTTTCGGGTACAAAAGTCTACATTACCACCCAGTGCTTAGAGGGCGGCGTGGACTTGCACAAATACGAGGTTGGCCGCCGCGCCGAAGCCATGGGTGCGGTTTCGCTCGGCCATCGCACGCTGGAGGATGCCATTGCAGCCATCCAATGCGGTGAAATCTGACCACAGGGGCCTAAACTCATAAAAAGCTGGCGTCCACAGGGGATCTCCCCGAAGGACGCCAGTTTTCTCTATTTCTATTGCCAGGCGCCGCCGGTTGTCGTTTTCATCCAAGCAGCCCCTTGCACAAGAACCACACCGGCGGCACCAAAAGCGCCGGCAACATATTCATGGTCTTGCAATCCTTGATTTGCAAGATGGAAATCCCTGAAGCAAAGATCAAGATGCCGCCCAAAATCGAAATTTCGGTCAGCAGCCCGCCGGTCAAAAAGTCACGCAGCGCGCCTGCACCCAAGTAGATCGCCCCTTGCCAGCAAAACAGAATGGGGGCTGCAAAGGCAATCCCGTAGCCATAGGACGCCGCCAGGGCCATAGCCGTAATAAAATCCAGGGTCGCATTTGTCAAAAGAAAGGTGTTGTCTCCGTGCAATGCGCTTTCAATGGGTCCTAATATGGACAGGGTGCCGATGCAAAACATCAAGATCGCAGTGGAAAGCCCTTTGCCCAGTTTGGTTTTAGAATGCCGGTCAGCAAAGGAAACAAACCGCTCCTCCAACTGCAAGGCTGTCCCCACCACACTGCCCAGGCCCAGGCTGACGATAAACAGCACCGGATACACGCTGTCAGGCATGTTTTTCGCAATGGTGCTCACACCCAGTGCGGTTGCGGCCAAGCCCATCGCACGAATCATGGCCTCCTGCCAATCCTCGCGCAGGCCTTTTTTTAACGTGCCGCCGATCAAGCTGCCGCATAAAATTGTACAGGTGTTTACAATGGTCCCTAGCATATCTGTCCCCTTTCCGGCGCGCCTATGCCGGCTGCAACTTTTCCTATTATAGCAAGTTTCGTTTAGAAAAGCAATAAAGCCGCGCTTTTGGGTTTTGTTTTTTCCAATTTGCGCACAAATGAGCCCTATGCAGACCGCGCAAGCTGTGATAAAATAGATGAAGAATGCCTGTTTTTCGAACGAACAGACCATCCTCTTTGGGAGGGACTTATGAAACGCATTTTATTTCTAGCTGTTCTATGCGTTCTTACGCTGAGCGGCTGCGAATTTCAATCGGGTGACGGGTTGCTCAAAGCGCCCCAGCCCAGCACCACCTACGAATCCCTACAAAATGAGCTCAGTGCCATCATGGAGGAGGGCGCAGTCCAGGTTGCGCCGCAGTCAGGCGAAAACCGCACCTCGGTGCAGCTGCGCGATTTGGACTTGGATGGTTCAGATGAAGCCATCGCCTTTTTCTGTGAGGCGCGCAATCCCGATCAATTTCATGTATATGTTTTCAAAAAGGATGGGAGCGAGTATTCTATGGTCGGCACCGTAGCCGGCGCCGGCGTACAGATCGCCTCGGTCTCTTATCCTACCCTTCTCCCCTCTGGAGAAAAGGGCATTGTGCTTTCTTGGCGGCTAAGCGGCGATAGCGCGGTCAGCGGTGTGACGGTATGCTGTTTTCAAAACGGCACCCTCGAAACCCTGCTGGAAACCACCTACACCTCACTCACCACCACCGATCTGGACGGCAATGGTACCGACGATTTGATCTTGTTCACCACCGATGCCAACGACCGCCGCGTCGCCCAGCTTTACAGCTATGTTGGCAGCGGCTTGGAGCTGCGCGGCGAAACCTCTCTCGCGCCTGAAGGGCAGTCGGCGGTCAGCATCAAAAGCGGCTGGCTGCGCGGCTATCAGCCCGCTGTATTTGCCGAAAGCAAACTCGAGCTGAGCGCAGGCCTGATGACCGACATCCTGGTCTACGATGACGAGGGCTTCCGCAACATCGCTCTGGAGGGTGAGGACGCCAGTGAATTGGGCACCTACCGCCCGGTTTCGGTCCCCTCAACCGACGTCAACAACGATCAGGTTACCGAGGTCCCCTCGGCTGTCATCATGCCCGGCACCTCGGCCAGCGACGCACTGTATATGCTGGACTGGTATGCTTACAGCACCGGCGATAGCCCCGTGCGCGTGTGCACCACCTATCAAAATGTATCGGAAAACTGGCAGTTCTTGTTTCCTGAGAGCTGGCGGGACCATGTTACAGCCAGCAAAAATACCAGTGACAATATGACGACAACTACCTTTTCTGAATACCGCACGAATGGGGAAAATATCCCGCTTTTGACCATTTACCGGCTTACGGGCGACATGCGCAGCTACTATGCTTCGCGGGAAAATATGATCGTGCTGACCCAGACCAAGTCGGAAATCTACACGGCTTCGATTGCCGAAAGTGCTGTAGACAGCGAATTGTCCCTGAACGCCGAGGCCATTCAGGATCGCTTTTCTATCATTACCCAGGCATGGAGTTAAACCGAAAATTTTAAAGAGCACGAAAGGAGCCTTTTCCATGAAACGAAAAGTGTTGGTCCTGGAGGACGAAGAAAGCATCCGCAGCTTTGTGGTGCTCAATCTCAAGCGCGGCGGATATGAAATTGTACAAGCGGGCTCCGGCGAAGAGGCCCTGGAAAAATACGAGGAAAATCCAGACATTTCAGTGGCTATTTTGGACGTCATGCTGCCTGGTATAGACGGGTATGAAGTCTGCCGGACCATGCGGGCCAAGGGCTATGCGGCGGGCGTCATTATGCTGACCGCCCGCACCCAGGAGGCTGACAAGGTCACTGGGTTGATGACTGGCGCCGACGACTATGTCACCAAGCCCTTTTCGGTCGTGGAGCTGGTCGCCCGGGTGGACGCGCTGTTCCGCCGGGTGTCAGGCAACCCGTTTGCCGACGAGGAGATCGTCAAATCCGGCCCGTTCAAGCTCAACCTGCGCGCGCGCGAAGTGCAGAAAAACGGCGTCAAGATCGAGCTGACCCAGATTGAATACGGCATTTTGAAGGCCTTCATGCAAAACATCGGTAAGGCCCTGTCGCGCGACGATCTGCTGGAAATGGTGTGGGGCCACCACTATGTGGGCGAACTGAAGATCGTAGACGTCAATATCCGGCGCCTGCGCATCAAAATTGAGGATGACCCGGCCCATCCGCGCTATATCGTCACCGTGCGCGGGTATGGGTACATGTGGGAAGCATGAAATACCGTTGGAAACCGGTTTCGCCGCCGCACGCCTCAGCGGCATCCGCGCAATCCAAGCAGGAGCGCGTGCAGCACGCGCCCGGTGGCCTAAAGGGCCGTTGGCTGGTCAATTCGCTGAGCTTTGTGGTGATCATCCTGGCGGTCATCATCATTTTTGTCTCAGTCGGGATTTCCAGTTATTATTATTCTAGCATCCGCGACAACCTGAAAAGCCGGGTACACAGCGCTGTTGTCACCATCCGGGACAATTTCACCGACACCTACGACGAGTATCTGAGTGGGATCGATCAATATGTGCTCGGCTTTGAGGACCGGGACAAGGTTGAGCTACAATTCATCGACAGTTCGGGTCGCATCATCCGTTCGACCTCGGACCTGACCACCGAATCCAACCCCTCCACGGATGACGCGCGGCGTGCGCTCTCCGAAAAGGCGGTCTGTAGTTTTTCGGGCGAGGACCCGCTGACCGGCGAACGGATCATGAGCGTGTCCGAGCCCATGTACTCGTCCCGCGGCGAATTGATCGGCGCCGTGCGCATGATCTCCTCCCTATCCATCGCGGAGCGGCAGATCACGATCATCATCCTGTGTTCGGTCGCAGCCTGCCTGTTCTTCCTCGCCTTAGTTGTTGCATCCAACAGCTATTTTATCCGCTCCATCCTGATTCCGGTCACCCGCATCAACGAGGTTGCGCGGGAGATCGCTTCCGGGCAATACGGAATGCGGCTGCACAAAACCTACGACGACGAAATCGGTCAGCTATGCGATTCGATCAACCACATGTCAGACGAAATTGCCCGTGCCGAGCGCATGAAAAACGACTTCATCTCGTCTGTTTCACACGAATTGCGCACCCCGCTGACTGCTATCGCCGGCTGGAGCGAAACCCTGGCCGCCGACGGCGCGCAAAACCCCGAGGAAGTCATGCAGGGGTTGGATATCATCCAAAAAGAAAGCCAGCGTTTGACCCAGATGGTCGAGGAGCTGTTGGATTTCGCGCGCATCGAATCGGGCCGCATGACGCTGGAAATGGAACTCTTTGACGTGTCCCTTGAGCTGTACGAAGCGGTGTATATGTACGAAAACCTGTTGCGCAGTTCGGAAATGACCCTGCATTACAGCAAAGAGCCGGGCAATTATTTTGTCTCGGGTGACCGGCACCGTATGAAGCAGGTCTTTCTCAACATCATTGATAATGCTGCCAAATATGGCCGTTCGGGCGGCAAGATCGAGGTCTCCCTGCATCGCGAGGAGGACATGATCGCAGTCTGCGTGCGCGACCACGGACCGGGCATCCCAGAAGCCGAACTGCCCTTTGTCAAGGAAAAATTCTACAAGGGCTCTTCCAAAGAGCGCGGCAGCGGCATTGGCCTAGCAGTTTCAGACGAAATTATCCAAATGCACGGTGGCTCACTCGATATCACCAGCAAACCTGGCGCCGGAACCGCTGTTTACGTCCGTATTCCAGCCGCTACTCAAACAACCATTAACCCATCTGCCCCCTTGGAGGAAACTACATGAGCAAATACGAAATGCCTGTCTGCCGCCGCAAAACCACCATTGGCGGACAGGCCATTCTTGAGGGCATTGTGATGAAAGGTCCCAAGCGCACCTGTGTGGTCATCCGCAAAGCGGACGGCACGCTGGAAGTCAAGGAGCGCGACAGCTGTGTAGCCAAACGCCGTTTTTGGAAACTGCCCATCTGCCGCGGCGCATTTGGCCTGTTCACTGCCCTCAAGGAAGGGCTGCAAGACATTGACTATTCCTCGCAGTTCATTGAAGATGACGCTGACGAGACGCCCTCCCCATTTGAACTGTGGCTGGAGCGCAAGCTGGGCTCCGAGCGGCTGGAAAAAGCCATCCTCGGTTTTGCGATGGTGGTGGGTATCGCCATTCCGGTGTGCCTCTTTATGCTTCTCCCATCCTTTGTTGGCGGCTTGCTGCCTGCGGGCGTCTCCAATGTTGCCCGCAACTTGGTCGAAGCCGCATTGCGCATTCTAATTTTTTTGGCTTTCATGTGGTCGGTATCCCACATGAAGGATATCAAACGCACTTTCGAATACCACGGTGCCGAACACAAAACCATCTTTTGCTATGAGGCTGAGCTGCCGCTGACGGTGGAAAATGTGCGCAAGATGCCACGGTTCCATCCACGATGCGGTACGAGCTTTATGTTCGTGCTCATCATCGTGGCAACCATTGTCTCATCCATTGTTTTTTCACTGATCACCATCACCAACCCCTTTTTGCGCGCACTGACCCATCTGATCATCCTTCCGCTGGTCGTCGGCATTTCTTATGAATTCAACCGCTACGCCGGCCGGCACGACAACTTGGTGTGCCGCATTCTGCGCTGGCCAGGCCTGATGATCCAACGTCTGACCGTCTTTGAGCCGGATGACAGCATGATCGAAGTCGCCATTGAGGGAATGCAGCGGGTCGCCCCACAAGATGACAGCGACCGTTGGTAACCACATACGCCCCGGGGACCGCCATTTAAACCGTGCTGTCCCCTTCTTTCTGTTCATATTTCTCAAAATAAATAGATAGATAGCTGAGAGGGATACAAATATGACCATGACCATGAACGACCTATACATTGAGCTGCGCCGGCGTTTTCGCGCAGCGGATATTTCCATGGGTGACCTAGAAGCCCGCGAGATCATCGCCTATGCAGCCCAGGTGGACAAGCGGCAGACAGCCGATTGGGGTTACCGCTATTTGGACGACAGCGCTGTACAGCGGGTGGAAGGGATGGCTGAGCGCCGCCTGGCCGGCGAACCGCTCGCCTATATCCTGGGCGAGTGGGACTTTTTCGGCCGCACGTTTACGGTCAATCGAAACGTGCTCATCCCGCGGCCGGATACCGAGCCACTCTGCCAGCTGGCCATCGAGGACGCCAAAACCCTGGAGAGCCCCAAACTGCTGGATTTGTGCTGTGGTTCGGGCTGCATCGGTCTGACCTTGGCTGCCGAGGTG
Source organism: uncultured Butyricicoccus sp. (assembly GCA_904420185.1). Lineage (GTDB taxonomy): Bacteria > Bacillota > Clostridia > Oscillospirales > Butyricicoccaceae > Butyricicoccus_B. The sequence continues at coordinate 10,087 of CAJFUJ010000062.1, forward strand.
CCGGACGCGCGGGTCGCGGCGGTCGATCTTTCCGAGGAAGCGCTGGTCGTGGCACGGGAGAACGCCCGCCGTTTGGGGGTTTCTGCCCGGTATTTTACGGTTCGCGGCGATGCACTTGGCCTACCCGACGCCCACTTAGGTACTTTTGACTTGATGCTATGCAATCCGCCTTATGTCACAGCCGAGGAAATGGAGCAGCTGGACAAAAGCGTGGCCGCCTATGAGCCGCGCATGGCGCTATTTGGCGGAACCGATGGGCTGGATTTTTACCGTAATATCGCCCGGCATTGGGTCAAACTGATGCATCCAGGCGGACGGATGTATTTTGAATGCGGCTTTCAGCAGGCTAGCGAAGTGGCCTCTATTTTTGAAGCGCGTGGGATGCGAGACATCTTCTTGGCTGAGGATTTGTCCGGGGTACAGCGGATTGTGGTTGTCAAGGCGAAGCCCTAATGGCCCCATTTGCTATCCATTAAATAGAAAATATATTCTATCGATTTTATCGAACGTTTTTTCGCTTTCTCTTGCAATATCCGCTTGCCTATGGTAAGATAGCTGTGGGACTGGTTGGAGCCAGCTGGGCCCTGGCCCTTGGCTTTCCACCCCCCAAGCAAAGAATATTGCGCAGAGCGCGCTTTTTCATAAGGAGGCACCGAATTTTATGGCGGACAAAAAGAAGCGGTTGGAGCCCGTAGCGCCTGCAACCGATAAAAAAAAGGCGCTGGAGCAGGCCCTCGGTCTGATTGAAAAAAACTATGGCAAAGGTGCGGTCATGCGTCTGGGTGAAAACTCCAGTATGCATATTGACCATATCCCCACCGGCTCGATCGGGCTGGATATGGCGCTGGGCATCGGCGGCTTGCCGCGCGGCCGCATTGTGGAAATCTATGGTCCGGAATCTTCGGGTAAGACGACGGTTGCGCTGCACGCGGTCGCACAGGCCCAAAAAATGGGCGGCGAAGCGGCTTTCATCGACGCCGAGCACGCATTGGACCCGGTCTACGCCAAAGCCCTCGGTGTAGACATCGACAGCCTGCTGGTTTCGCAGCCGGACACCGGTGAGCAGGGCCTAGAAATTACCGAAGCGCTCGTCCGCTCGGGCGCGGTGGATATTGTGGTCGTGGACTCGGTTGCCGCTCTTGTGCCGCGGGCCGAGATTGAGGGCGAAATGGGCGATTCCTTTGTCGGTCTGCATGCCCGTATGATGAGCCAGGCCATGCGCAAACTGGCCGGTTCGATCGCAAAATCCAACTGCTGCGTCATTTTCATCAACCAGCTACGTGAAAAGGTGGGCGTCATCTACGGCAACCCCGAAGTGACCACTGGCGGCCGCGCCCTCAAATTCTATGCCTCGGTACGCATCGATGTGCGCCGGGTCGAGCATCTGAAGGAGGGTTCTACGCTGATCGGCAGCCACACCCGCTGCAAAGTGGTCAAAAACAAGGTCGCACCCCCGTTCAAAGAGGCCGAATTCGACATCATGTATGGTGAGGGCATCTCTTTTACCGGCGAACTGGTGGACCTCGGCGTAAAATATAACATCATCCAAAAAGCCGGTGCTTGGTTCTCGATGGGCGATACCCGTCTAGGCCAAGGCCGTGACAACGCCAAGCTCTACTTCAAGGAACACCCTGAAGAGGCCGAGCAGGTCCATCACCAGATCGAAGAGGCCATCTTGGCCGAACGCGCGGAAAATCTCAAAAAAGGCATCGGCGCCAAACTCAAAGCAACCGGCCCGGCTGAAAGCCCGGATAGTGCCCCCCGCGCAAAAGCGGCACCGATTTCCACCGCCAAAGCGGTTTCTATCGACGCCGATGACTTTGACGACGATTTGGAGATTGAGGTTGAATGAGCCCTCAAATACCGGATTCCGCCTATCAGGCCGCGCTCGATGAGGCCGGCCGCCAGCTGTCCTACCGCGGGTTGAGCGCGCAGGCACTGCGCGATAAACTGGCTCAAAAAGGTCACAGCGAAGAAGCCGCTGATTTTGTAGTTGCCTACCTGACCGAACGCGGCCTGCTGGACGACGCCCGCTTTGCCCAAGCGGCGGCCCATTCCTATCAGCGGCGCGGGTATGGCGCTGCCCGCATCCGCCAGGAGTTGCGCCGCCGCGGCGTATCCCGCGAGGATGCGGACGCAGCGCTTGCCGATTTTACGGCCGACCTGGACACCCTGCAAGCCCTGCTGGACAAAAAACTGCACGGGGATCTGTCCGACCCCAAACAAATCCAGCGCGCGATCGCTTTTTTGCAGCGGCGAGGTTTTGGCTGGGCGGAAATCCGCGCCGCATTGCAGGCCTATGGCGCGGCACGCACAGACGAACCCGACTGACCCATCTACCTTTTGCCTGAGAAACCTACTCTCTACCGCCCGGCTTTTGGCTGGGCGGCGCTTTTTTCTTACTGACAAGGCGCGCCGGATGTGATAGAATAGAGTGAACAAAAATCAAAATAGGAGGAATGGCTTTCTTGACCAAAATTGGACTTATTTCGCTCGGCTGCGCCAAAAACCTGGTGGACTCCGAGCATATGCTGGCCCGTCTGCGCGCGGCGGGCTATGAAATCACCGATGACATTTCCGAGGCTACGGTCGGTATCGTCAACACCTGTGGCTTTATCGAGGCCGCCAAAACCGAAGCCATTGAAACCATCCTAGATGTTGCCCGCTATAAGCAGGTGGGCGAACTCCAGGGCCTGATCGTGACCGGCTGCCTGGCCCAGCGGTACCGTTCGGAAATCCAAACCGAGCTGCCCGAGGTAGACGCCATTTGCGGCACCGGCAGCTATGACAACATTGTGGACGCGGTGCGCGACGTATTGGCCGGCAAAAAAGCGGCCTACCTGCACGACATGACATCCGCCGCACTGGAAGGCGCACGCGACCGCTTAACTCCCTCGTATACCGCCTATCTCAAAATCGCTGAGGGCTGCTCCAACCGGTGCGGCTACTGCATCATCCCCAAGCTGCGCGGGCCATACCGCAGCCGCCAACTTGCCGACGTTCTGTCCGAAGCGCAAGCCCTGGCCGCTAGCGGCGTAAAAGAACTGATCGTCATTGCCCAGGATATTACCAAATACGGGCTGGACCTGCCTGCGCACACCCGCCTGTTGCCTACCCTATTGCGTGAGCTGTGCAAGCTGGACTTCACCTGGATCCGCCTGCACTACCTCTACCCCGATCAGATCACCGATGAGCTGATCGAGGTCATCGCCCAGCAGCCCAAAATCGTCAAATACCTGGACATCCCCTTACAGCACGTCTCCGAACGCATCCTGCGCGCCATGCACCGCCCGGGCAATCAGGCGGAATTTACCGCCCTGCTCCAAACACTGCGCCAGCGTATCCCAGGCTTGGTGCTGCGCACCAGTTTGATCGTCGGCCTACCGGGCGAAACCGACGAGGAATTCGCCGCGCTGTGCGATTTCTTGCAGGAAGCGCGCATCGAACGGACAGGCGTATTCGAATTTTCCCCCGAGGAGGGAACCGAAGCGGCCATGCTTCCCGACCAAATCGACGACGACATCAAGCACCAACGCCGCTTGACCGTCGAGGAACTGCAATCGGGCGTCATTGATGATTACAACCTGTCCCGTATCCACGAAACCCTTGACGTTTTGTGCGAGGGATGGGATAATGATTCCAGGCTCTATTTTGGCCGCACCTACGCCGATTCGGTCGAAGTGGATGGCAAGGTCTATTTTTCATCCGAGATCCCTGTCCAGGCGGGTGAATTTATACCGGTGCGGATAGAAAACAGTCTGGGCGCCGATCTGGAAGGCGTCCGGGTGGGAGGAAATTTACAATGACCACTGCAAATAAAATCACCCTTGTGCGCATTTGCATGATCCCCTTTTTCATCTGGTTCGCCCTGCAAAACGACGCGACCAGCTTTATCGTAGCGCTTATACTCTTCTGTGTGGCCAGCTTTACCGATTTCCTGGATGGCTACATTGCCCGCAAATACAACCAAGTGACCGACTTTGGCAAATTTGTCGATCCGCTCGCTGACAAACTACTGGTCACTGCCGCGCTGCTCATTTTCATCGAAAAGGGTATCTTCCCTGCCTGGATGGTCTTTATCATCCTGGCGCGCGAATTCATCATCACCTCGCTGCGCAATGTCGCCGCAGCCAAAGGCCGGGTGCTCGCCGCCACCTGGACGGGCAAGGTCAAAACCTGCGTACAGATCGCGGGCATCATCATCGACTTCTTCTACCTCATCTGCGTGGGCGCACCAGACACCTATGACGCCAGCACCATCGGCATCATCGGCGGCGCAGACGGCCCGACCGCCATCCTGGTATCGGGCGGCTTTGCTCTCTCGCTGCCCACGATTGTGGCCTGGGTGGTCACACTCGTCACCCTTTACGCGGGCATCGACTACCTCGTCAAGAACTGGGATCTCATCAAAGACGGCGCAGTCAAACCCAAATCCTAATAAACCAAACGCCCGGAATCTTGGCGATTCCGGGCGTTTTAGGCTGTCGAAAAACTACAGTTTTTCGACAGCTTGAGAGGTTCGCGGGGGCGAACCTCTTTGATGTTGGGAACAGTTCAAAATCCGCAGGCGGATTTTGAAAGGGGGAGTTCCGCTGCCTGCGGGCAGCGGCCAGCCTGCGCGGCTGGACCGCGCTGGGGACTCAGTCCCCAGGCCCCTTATCCTGTCCCTCCCGGAATGCCAATTCCGGGAAGACGGGTCCAGGGGCTAGCCCCTGGCGGGGTGCA
>CAJFUJ010000063.1 GCA_904420185.1 uncultured Butyricicoccus sp.
ACCGACGAGTAGGGGTCTGGGGACGCGTCCCCAGCGCGGTCCAGCCGCGCAGGCTGGCCGCTGCCCGCAGGCAGCGGACCCCCCCTTTCAAAATCCGCCGGGCGGATTTTGAACTGTCCCCAACATCAAAAGAGGTTCGCCCCCGCGAACCTCTTTTTTCAATGATCACCCGTCGCCGCGCAGCACCTGGTCGGCATAACTTTTCAGCTCCCGATAGGAGTGCACATTTTCGCTGCGCCGGGCGATCATGCTGCGGGCATACACCGGCAGGCTGGTAAAATAATCGTAGACCTCCGGATTGCTTTTGAGCAGGTCGCCCAGGTTTTGATATCGCTTCATGCATCTTCACCTCGGGCTTAGTATGTGCGGCCGGCGCCGGGAATACGCGCCCGGCGCGCAGGGGATTTGCGCCAAAATAACCGGTACACGTTGCTATTGACTTGGCACAAAAATGGTGTTAAAATACCTATATAAAAGATAGGTAAATTGCGGACAACCTGGTTCGCCCAGAGAAAGGAAGACAATCCCATGAATCTTTATACAAATATCGCGGAACTGATCGGCCGCACGCCGCTGTTGCAGCTGGGCCGCCTGGCCGCGGCGCAGGGCGTGCAGGCCAACCTGCTGGCCAAATTGGAGATGCAAAACCCGAGCGGGAGCGTCAAGGACCGCGCGGCGCTGGCCATGCTGACGGCCGCCGAGCAAGCAGGGCAGTTGCAGCCGGGCGGGGTCATCATCGAGCCGACCAGCGGCAACACCGGCGTAGGGCTTGCGGCCATGGCGGCGGCGCGCGGCTACCGCATGGTGCTGGTGATGCCCGAGACCATGTCGGTCGAGCGGCGGCAGCTGGCCCAGGCCTACGGGGCAGAAATCGTGCTCACCGAGGGCGCCAAGGGCATGGCAGGCGCGATTGAAAAGGCCGAAGCGCTGGCCAAAGAGACGCCGGGCGCATTTTTGCCCAGCCAGTTTGAAAACCCGGCCAATCCGGACGTCCACCGCCGCACCACTGGCCCGGAAATCTGGGCGGATACCGACGGCAAGGTCGATCTGTTCGTCGCGGGCGTGGGCACCGGTGGCACGATCACCGGCGTCGGGCAGTACCTCAAGGCGCAAAACCCGGCCATCCGGGTGGTCGCGGTCGAGCCGGACGCTTCGCCGGTTCTGTCGGGCGGCGCGGCGGGCGCGCACAAGCTCCAGGGCATTGGCGCGGGCTTTGTCCCCAAGACGCTGGACACCGGCGTTTACGATGAGATCATCCGCGTGACCAATGAGGACGCCTTTGCCGCGGCGCGGACGCTGGCCCGGACCGAAGGGGTGCTGGCGGGCATTTCGTCGGGCGCGGCGCTGTGGGCGGCGCTGGAGCTGGCCAAGCGGCCGGACAACCAGGGCAAGAATATCGTTGTCCTGTTGCCGGATACGGGCAGCCGTTACCTGTCCATGGGTGTATTTGGCGGGCAGGAGTAAAAAGAAATAGGATTTAAAAAGAGGTTCGCGGTAGCGAACCTCTTAAAATTTGGGGACAGTTCAAAATCCGCAGGCGGATTTTGAAAGGGGGTTTCGCTGCCTGCGGGCAGCGACCAGCCTGCGCGGCTGGATCGCGCTGGGGACTCAGTCCCCAGGCCCCTTTTTGGCCTGTCCTTCCCGGAATGCCAATTCCGGGAGGGAGGGTCCAGGGGCTAGCCCCTGGCGGGGGTGCAGGGGGCGGAGCCACCTGCCGGGGGTGTGGGGGCTGGCCCCCGCGGGAAGGGTCCAGGGGCTAGCCCCTGGCGGGGTGCAGGGGCGGAGCCCCGCCGGGGGTGCAGGGGGCCGGGCCCCCGCCAGGCAGGGCGACGTCGTCCAGGATGCCTTTGAGTTTGGCGATGAGCACGCCGTAGTTTGTGATGGGGACGCCGGCGGTTTGGGCGGTGCGCACCCGCGACAGCAGGTAGGTCCGGCTGAACATGCAGCCGCCGCAGTGGACGATGAGATCGTAGCGGCCCAGATCGTCGGGGAAGGCGGGGCCGCTGACCATGTCCACTTGCAGGCTTTGGCCGTACGTTTTGCGCAGCAGCGCAGGGATTTTGACCCGTCCGATGTCCTCGGACAGGGGGGCATGGGTGCAGGCTTCAGCGATGAGCACCCGCGACGCGCCGGTCAACCGGTCGGCGGCGCGTGCGCCCTCGACAAAGGCGGTGATATCGCCCTTATAGGCGGCGAACAGCATGGAAAACGAGGTCAAGCGGCTGCCGGCGGGGCATTGGTCGTACACCTCGCGGAACACCTGGGAATCGGTGATGATCAGCGCGGGCGGTTTTTGCAGCGCGGCGAGCGCGGCCTGCAAGGTCTGGGGGGTGGCATTGATGGAGACACAACCGGCGTCGAGCAGCGCGCGGATGGTCTGCACTTGGGGCAGGATCAGGCGGCCCTTGGGGGCTTCGCTGTCCTGGGGCATGACGAGCAGCACGGTGTCCCCGGCCTGGGCCAGACCGCCGAGCAGGGGCGGGGCGCCGTGGCCCTCGGGCAGGGCGCGGGCCAGGGCCTCCAGCAGCGCCGCGATGCCCTGGCCGGTTTTGGCGCTGACGATGAGCGGGGACAGCCCGAGCGCTTGCTCGACCTTTCCGGCCAGGGCTGGGGCGTCGATCCGGTCGGCCTGATTGACCACCGCCAGTTGGCGCACCCCTTGTTTACGCAATTTGCGGCTCCACGCCTGTTCGAGCGACAGGTCGTCCCCAGCGCACACGATGAGCGCCAAATCGGCCTTGGGGATGGTCTGTTCGGTTTTTTGCACGCGCAGGGTACCGAGCTCGCCGGTGTCGTCAAACCCCGCAGTGTCGATGAGCATACACGCGCCCAACCCGCGGATTTCCATGGCCTTATACACCGGGTCGGCGGTTGTGCCCGGCACGCCGGACACCAGCGCAATGGGCTGGCCGGTCAGCGCGTTGATGAGCGAAGATTTGCCGGCGTTGCGCCGCCCGTAAATTGCAATATGCAGCCGTTCGCCCGACGGCGTCTGTTGTAAACCAGGCAAGGGTTTCTCCTTTCTCAGAACCGGAAATCGCGCATCCCGCCGTCCATGTCGTTCAGGTGCTGGTAGACGATGTCGCGGACCTTGTCGTTGGGGATGGTTTGGGCTTCCTGTTGGATCATGTCCAGGGCCAGGCGGCGGGTATCCGGGCTGGCGTAGTCCTCGGCGAACTCCTTGAGGGTCATGAGGGCGTTGGGCAGGCAGCAGTTGCGGATCTGGCCGGATTTGACCAGGCGCATGAAGCGGTCGCCGGTGCGGCCCTCGCGGTAGCAGGCCGTGCAGAAGGAGGGGATGTGCCCGCGTTCGAGCAGCCAGTGAACGACCTCATCCAGGGTGCGGTTGTCGCTGATTTCGAACTGGGAGGAATCCTCTTCCTCGCCGCCGTCGGCATAGCCGCCCACGCTGGTGCGCGAACCGCCGCTGATCTGGGACACGCCATAGGGCAGGACCATTTCGCGGGTCTTTTGGGATTCGCGGGTGGACACGATCAGGCCGGTGTAGGGCACGGCGATGCGCAGCACGGCGACGATTTTCTGGAACAGCGCGTCGGAGATGCCGTTTTGAAACTGGGAAGCGTCGATGTCGTCGGCGTCGCGCAGGCGGGGGACGCTGATGGTGTGCGGCCCGACGCCGTGCACGGCTTCCAGGTGTTCGGCATGCATGAGCAGGCCGACGAAGTCGTATTTGTACAGATTGAGCCCAAACAGCACGCCGCAGCCCACGTCGTCGATGCCGGCCTGCATGGCGCGGTCCATGGCCTCGGTGTGGTAGGCATAGTCGCTCTTGGGGCCGGTGGGGTGCAGGGCTTCGTATTGTTCCTTGTTGTAGGTTTCCTGGAATAGGATGTAGGTACCGATGCCGGCGTCCTTGAGCTTTTTGTAATTTTCCACGGTGGTGGCCGCGATGTTGACATTTACCCGGCGGATGGCGCCGTTTTTGTGCTGGATGGAGTAGATGGTCTGGATGGATTCGAGCACATAGTCGATGGGGTTGTGGACCGGGTCCTCGCCGCACTCGAGCGCCAGGCGCTTGTGGCCCATGTCCTGCAAAGCGATGACCTCGCGGCGGATCTCGTCCTGGGTGAGCTTTTTGCGCGGGATGTGGTGGTTCTTGCTGTGGTAGGGGCAGTAGGTGCAGCCGTTGACGCAGTAGTTGGACAGGTACAGCGGCGCAAACAGGACGATGCGGTTGCCGTAAAAGGCGTCCTTAATTTTGGCGGCCTGTTCGAAGATGCGTGCGCGCGCGCCCGGGTCATCGCACAAGAGCAGCACGGCTGCTTCCCGGTGGGTCAAGCCCTTGCAACCGGCGGCCTTGTCGATGATCTGGTGGATCAGGGGCAAATCATTTTGATGGGCCTCGGCATAGGCCAAGGTATCCAAAATTTCCTGGTGGTCGATGAATTCCTCGGCCTTCAGCGAACGGGGATTGTACATAAATTGTCAGCCTTCTTTCTGGGTCCAAGACCCGCAGGATGGGAATCTCTCTTTATACGGGGATTTTGCCGCGTGCGCGCAGCGATTGTTCGAGCGCGCGGCGGCCTTCTTCGATGGTGGTTTCCGGGAAGGAAGCCGGGTAAATCTGATAGAGCTTGCGCAGATGGGGCGGGGTCACCTTGCGCATGACCACATTGCCGCCGCCCTCGTACACCCGCCCGGCCGCCTGGGGGTCAAGCACGCCCAGCGCAGTGGTCACCGGCAGGTTGGCCTGGGGCAGCAGCAGCCGCGCCAGCGCCACAGCGCGCAAGGTCAGGCTGGCCGAGCCCGGCTGTTCCGCGCCCAGCGGGGTGTCCGGATGGGGCAAAAACGGGCCGATGCCCGCCATGTCGCAGGGGATGCTTTGCAGAAGCAATAGATCGTCCGCGATGGTCTGGGCGGTCTGGCCGGGCAGGCCGACCATAAAGCCGCCGCCCGCCTCCAGCCCGGCGGCCTTGATCGCCCGCAGGCAGCCCACCCGTTCTTCCAGCGAAGAATCGGGGTGCAGGGCCGCGTATAAATCGGGGTCGGCGGTCTCGTGCTTGAGCAGGTAGCGGTCGCACCCGGCGTCGCGGAACCGGCGGTAGGCCTCTGCCGGGAATTCGCCGCACGACAGGGTGACCGCCAGGCCGGGCGCAGCCCGCTTGATGCGCCCGACAATGGACGCGAGCAGGTCGGGGGTGAAAAAGGGGTCCTCACCCGATTGCAGCACAATGGTTTGGTAGCCGCAGCGGGCGGCTTCCAGGGCGGTATGCACCATGTCGTCGGGCGTCAGGCGGAAGCGGGGCAGGGCAGTGTTGGCGCAGTTGAGCCCGCAGTAGCGGCAGCGCCGCTTGCAGTGGTTGGAAAACTCGAGCAGCGCGCGGATGCGCACGGTGTCGCCGAACTGCGCCCGGCAGACCTCCCCGGCCCGCTCGAACACCGGGGCAAAGGCAGCGTCATCGGCCTGGAGCAGGCCGGTCAGCCCGGCGCGGTCAAGCTTCATGGCCGCGCACCCGTTGGCTGACCGTCTTGACGTTGACGCCCTCGAGCATACCGAGCTTGCCGGACAGCGCGCTCACCACGCTCTGGGGCGCGTCCATCACCACGCTGATGATGGCCACCCCGCGGTCGTGGTAGGGGATGCCCATCCGTCCCACAATATATGCGCCGTATTCGTGCAGCAGCCCATTGATCCGCTCGGCGGCGGATAGGTCCTCCACGAGAATCGCCAGCAAGGCGATGCGATTGTCTTCCATATTCGTCCTCCCAAAAAAATTTCCCGCGCCGTGCAGACGCGGGAAATCCATAGAAAAATGCAAAGGGCGCCGTTTCCTTTGCAGAGGGGAGCGGCATAAACCGGTCCCAACGGCGCAGGCACAGCGAATGGGGATTTCTCCGCTTGCCGCAGGCGAACCTTTGCAAGTGGATGGTTTTATTATAACAGGAATGTTTCCTATTTTCAAGGCTTGCTTTGTTTTTTCTGACACGCCGGGCAGATGCCGGTGAAGGACAGCGAATGCCCAGTGATGCGAAAGCCGGTCTGGGCGGCCAGTTTGCGCTCGAGCGATTCGAGCGGGCATTCCTGCACAAACACCACCGCCCCGCAGCTGGCGCAGTGCAGGGTATGGCGGTGGGTGTGGGCGTTGAGCTGGTAGTAGCAAAAGCCGTCCCGCCCTTCGTTTTTGAGCACCAGGCCGTGTTCGGTCAGCTGGGCGAGCACGCGGTAGGTGGTGGACAGGCCCAACCGGCCGGCCTGGCAGGCCTGGGTATGGATTTGTTCGGCGGTCATGGGCTGGCCTTGCCGGCGCAAGACGTCCAGCACGGCTTTGCGGTTGGCGGTCATCCGCAGCCCGCCGGAGGGAGTTTCATGCAACGTAAAACACCACCCTTCCTATAATTTGGCATCCTGTTGCCGGACGGCCGGTCCTGCTTGGCCGGGGCCTTCGGCCTGGGTGAAGCGGAAGCGGAACTGGTCGGTGCGGTGATAGGTGCGGTAATATTCCAAGGGGACGGTGCGGCCGTCGCGCAGGCCGGTGGTCAGCGATTCGAACAGCAAAATGGGCGTCGTGGCCGAGATGCGCAGGTGGGCGGCCACCTCGGGGGGCGGGAGCACGGCTTCGATGGTGTTTTCGGTCTTACAGGGCTGTGCGCCGTAGCGCCGGCGCAGCACCTCGCAGATGGGCTGGGAGAAGTCCAGCCGTTCCACCCCGGGGAATTCGGCTGGGGACAGGTAGGAGACCGAAAGGTTGAGCACCGCCCGTCCGGCGCCGTACAATTTTTCCAGCCGCAGCACACGGGCGCCGGGCGCCAGCCCCAGGCAGGCGGCGACCCGCTCCCCGGCGGGTTCCAGCTGCTGGCTGAGCACGGTCACGCGCGGCTCCCAGCCCTGCTCGGCGTAGTTTTGCGCGCAGCGGGTGACCGAATAGAGCGACTGGGCGCGCTTGCTGTCCTGAAAATTTTTGACGAACGTACCCTTGCCCTGCACTTGCAGCAGCAGGCCCTCCCGGCACAGGGTTTCGGCCGCCCGCCGCACGGTCGCGCGGCTGACGCCGAATTGGGCGGCCAACGCCCGTTCACCGGGCAGGCGTCCGTCGGCCGCGACCATCTCCCCGGTCAAAATTTGCAAGCGCAGCGCTTGGGCGAGCTGATCGTGTTTCACCGGTGCATCCGCCTCCTTTGGAATCTACCCCTATTATACAACGGTGTCCGGCAAAAAAACAAGGGCGCGGCGCAAACCGATGACCGGCCGCGCCGCGCAGAACGGGTGGGGTTCTCAATCTGTTTCGAGTACCGCGCCAATGTCCCCCTCGATGCATATCGCGCGCCCGGCGATTTCCCGGGGGGCGTAAGCCTGGCCCTGGTTGACGCACAGATAGCGCGCAGCGGGGTTTTGCGCGGTTTGATTCCAAAAATTGTATTTTACAATGCCAGGCGTGTTCATCCCGACCCCGAGCTCCAAATAGATAATCGGGGCATCCTTGTGCCGCCGGACGAAATCGGTGTACCGTTCGGCGGCGGCATACCAGCCCACGTCCTGGACGAAGGTATCGTCGGCGCGCAGGTTCATGGCCATGGGCGCGCCGCACCGGGGGCAGCGGGGGATCAGCCCGGTGGGTACGCGCATCGAGGGCGCACCCTGCGCGGGCAGCAGCAGGCCGGTTTCCCCGGGGACAAAGCCCTGGGCTTCCACCATCTGGCGGATCATGGCTGCATTGTCATAGGTCGCATCGTGGCAGGGCTTGGAGCACTGCCACAGGCCGTAGTCGCCCTGGGTGTAGAACAGGCGGCGCTTGTCGAACCCGGCCTTTTGGAAGCAGTGGTCCACATTGGTGGTCAGGACAAAGTAGTCCTTGTCTTTTACCAGCGCATACAGCCGGTCATAAACCGGTTTGGGCGGGGCGCAGTACCGGTTGAGGTAAATAAACCGGCTCCAATAGGCCCATTGCTCCTCGGGGGTGGGGAAGGGGTAAAATCCGCCGGAATACATATCGTGAAAGCCGTATTTGTCCTCAAAATCGGCGAAATAGCGGCGAAAGCGGGGGCCGGAGTAGGCGAACCCGGCGGATGTAGACAGCCCGGCCCCGGCGCCGATCAGCACGGCATCCGCCTGGCCGAGCGCCTGCCAGAACGCATGGAGCTTTGTTTGGGTTTTGTGTGGGATTTGCTTTGTCTTTAACATTTGGATTTCCCCAGGAGCGATTGATAGATGTGCAGGTCTTGGTCTTTGAACACATTGAAAATCACCCGCAGCGCGGGCCTGTGCGCGTGCAAAAAGGCGGACACCGTCTGCACGGCGATTTCGGCAGCCGCCTCGTTGGGGAAGTGGAACTCCCCGGTGGAGATGCAGCAAAAGGCCAGGGTTTGGCAACCGTTTTGCACGGCCAATTCCAGGCAGGCGCGGTAGCAGGCAGCCAGGGTGTCGCGCTCGCGCTCACGCAGCCGGCCGCGGACGATCGGCCCGACCGTGTGCAGGATGTACCGGCTGGGCAGGTTGAAGGCAGGCGTCAATTTGGCCCTTCCGGCCGGTTCGGGATGGCCCTGGGCCTGCATGAGGTCGTTGCACAGCAGCCGGAGCTGGACGCCGCTGCGGGTGTGGATGAGGTTGTCGATGCAGCCGTGGAGCGGGTGGAAGCAACCGAGCAGCGCGCTGTTGGCGGCGTTGACGATGGCGTCAGCCCGGAGGGTGGTGATGTCGCCTTGCCACAGGGCCAGGCGCGGGTCGCGGGCGAGCGGCGGCAGCGCTGCACCGTCTACGATGCCCCGTTCGTCGCGGGCGGTTTGCAGGTATTGGTCCTGCACGTCCAAGAAGTCCTGCCCGATGGGCTGGGGCGGCCGCACGTTCATCAGCGCGCGCAGCAGCTGCCGCTTTTGCCCGGATTGCGTGGGAATTTGGGTGTCGTGGTAGGCTGGCTGCTCTTTTAAAAGGTAGCCGAGGAGAAAATCCAGGCGCTGGTCTTGGGTCATGCCGGCCGCTGCATCTTGCAGAAAGTCCATGGTTTGCATCGTGTGCGCACCTCCTAGGGGTCCAAAGGGCGGGGCATGGATGCGTCATGCCCCGCCGCTTCATTTGATTTGTGTTTACAGGGTGTATTCCTTGGGCGGCTGGCCGGAGAAGTCGGCGATGACCGCGTGGGCGTCTTTGAGGTAGAACACCTCGAAGATCGGGTTGGTGGCTTCGCCGTACTGGCCCTTGACGATGGGGTTCTGGATGCACAGTTCCTTGGCGGCCATGTTGTTTTCAAAGACGGCCTGGCCGTGCAGGCGGATCCAGGCGTAGGACGGGCTGGACACCGTCACCTCGATGTTGGGGTTTTGCTGCATATCCTTGTAGACGTCTTTTTGGTTGTTGGTGCAGAACCACAGCTTGCCGTCCAGCTCGCCTGCGAACATGAAGGGGCAGCATTTGGCTTTGCCGTCGCGGCCGACAGTGGCCAGGTACTGGACCGGGTTTTCCTGCAAAAACTGGATGACTTCATGCATGGTAAAATGCCTCCTGTGTAAAAAGTATGTGAAAAATAGGGGTCGGGAATTGCAATTTCCTGTTTGCAGCTTTATGATAAATCCACGCAGGGGATTTGTAAAGTACGCACTTTGTTGTGCCATAGTTACCAATCGGAAACCGCCTGCCGCCGCGGCCGTACACAACGGCGGGGTTGCATTTGCGCGCGATTGTCTTTATAATAGTTGCATTGGGACGAAAATTTGCAACAAAGGAGCGATAGCCATGCAAGCAGCCAAACCGCTGCCGGCCTGCCCGGTGGAAACCACGCTGATGCTCATCGGCGACAAATGGAAGGTGCTGATTTTGCGCGACCTGCTGCCGGGCGCCAAGCGCTTTGGCGAGCTCAAGCGGTCGGTGGGCAACGTCTCGCAAAAGGTGCTGACCGCCCAGCTGCGGGACATGGAGGACAAGGGGCTGATCTACCGGCAGGTGTATGCCGAGGCGCCGCCGCGGGTAGAATACAGCTTGACCGAGCTCGGGCGCAGCTTGCAGCCCATTTTGGACGCCATGTACGATTGGGGGAGCGCCTACAAACGCACCCACGGCGCACCGTGACCGCAGCGCCGAAGCAGGATTTCTTTCTTGACATTCTTCGGCATCGGGTATATGATAGTACTGTATGAAATGCAGCCATGCTGTGATCTTACGTGTGAATATTTTTTGACCACCCGCCAGCGGGTCAAGGCCATGCGGACAGCCGGGTCGACTGCCGAACGGCAACCTTTCGTTGCCTTATTGATGGAGCTTCCAGCTCAAATTTTATAAGTTGGTTACTTTATAACCAGTGTGCGGTATGCGCATCAAGCTTGTGAAACGGTCAATAAGAGTCAGTAAAATATTTGCTACCTAGACTCCGATCTCAACATTTCTGCATTCCAAACCTTTGCCGGGTGGCCGGCTGCGGCCGCCTGTCCGGCCGGAATGAATGTAGGTGCAAGCACGCTGCCGCGTAGC
The DNA here is from genome assembly GCA_904420185.1 of uncultured Butyricicoccus sp. Lineage (GTDB taxonomy): Bacteria > Bacillota > Clostridia > Oscillospirales > Butyricicoccaceae > Butyricicoccus_B. The sequence goes on from CAJFUJ010000063.1 coordinate 10,418, forward strand.
TTGCTTTTTTTATTTTGAAGGAGGGGCCGCGCATGGAACAAAAGCTCAAGCTCTATGGGTTTAACAACCTGACCAAGGCGCTCAGCTTTAACATTTACGATGTGTGCTACGCCAAAACGCCGCGGGAACAAAAGGACTACATCGCTTATATCGACGAACAATACAATTCCGAGCGGTTGACCAATATCCTCACCACGCTCACCGACATGATCGGCGCCAACGTGCTCAACATCTCCAAACAGGACTTCGATCCGCAGGGCGCGTCGGTCACCCTGCTCATCTCCGAGCAGAGCATGGTGCCCATCGGCGAAACCCAGGTCGCCCACCTGGACAAAAGCCACGTCACCGTGCACACCTATCCGGAATACCACCCCGAGACCTGCCTGGCCACCTTCCGGGTGGATATTGACGTGGCCACCTGCGGGGAGATCACCCCGCTGTCCACCCTGGACTACCTCATCGGCTCGTTCGATTCGGACATCATCACCATGGACTACCGGGTGCGCGGCTTCACCCGCGACGTCAACGGGCAAAAGCTGTTCCTCGACCACCATATCACCTCCATCCAGGATTACATCAAGCCCGCCACCCTGCGCCGCTACGACGCCGTGGACATCAACGTCTATGAGTCCAACCTGTTCCATACCAAGATGATGCTCAAGGACATTGACCTGCAAAACTACCTGTTCAAGACCGACGCCTACGAGCTGCCGCCCCAGGTGCGCCTGGAGATCATGGGCAACATCCGGCGGGAGATGATCGAAATTTTCAGCGGACGCAACATTTACAGCCAAGGAGAAACACTATGAACCAACTAACCCAGGAGCGCGCTCCTATTTACGAAGCGCTTGAGCGCTTCCGGCGGATGCGGGTGGTGCCGTTCGACGTACCCGGGCACAAGCGGGGCCGGGGCAATCCCGAGTTGGCCGCCCTGCTGGGCGAGGCCTGCGTACAGATGGACGTCAACTCGATGAAGCCGCTGGACAACCTGTGCCACCCGGTGTCGGTCATCCGGGACGCCGAAATCCTGGCGGCCGAGGCCTTTGGCGCGGCGCACGCCTTTTTGATGGTGGGCGGCACGACCTCGGCGGTGCAGAGCATGGTGCTGTCGGTGGTGGCGCGCGGGGACAAGATCATCTTGCCGCGCAACGTCCACCGCAGCGTGATGGGCGCGCTGGTGTTGTGCGGCGCGCAGCCGGTCTACGTCAACCCGGCCTGCGACAGCCGCCTGGGCATCCCGCTGGGCATGGAGGTGGAGGACGTGGCGCGCGCCATCCGGGAAAACCCGGACGCCAAGGCCGTGCTGGTCAACAACCCGACCTATTACGGCATCTGCTCCGACCTGCGTTCGATTGTCCGCCTGGCGCACGAAAACGGGATGCTGTGCCTGGCCGACGAGGCCCACGGCACCCATTTTTACTTTGGCGAGGACCTGCCGGTGCCGGCCATGGCCGCAGGCGCCGACATGGCGGCGGTGTCCATGCACAAGTCGGGCGGCAGCCTGACCCAGTCGTCGCTGCTGCTGGCCGGGCCGGCCATGCGCGAAGGCCATGTGCGCCAGATCATCAACCTGACCCAGACGACCAGCGCGTCCTATCTGCTGCTCAGTTCGCTGGACATCTCGCGCCGCAACCTGGCGCTGCGGGGCAAGGCGTCGTTCGCGCGGGTCATCGAGCTGGCCGAGTACGCCCGGCGGGAGATCAACGCCATCGGCGGCTACTATGCCTATTCCCGCGAGCTCATCAACGGCGACAGCATCTTTGACTTTGACGTGACCAAGCTGTCGGTGCACACGCTGGATATTGGCCTGGCTGGCATCGAGGTATACGACCTGCTGCGCGACGAGTACGACATCCAGATCGAGTTCGGCGACCTGGGCAACATCCTGGCCTACATCTCCATCGGCGACCGCGAGCGCGACATCGAGCGCCTGGTCGGCGCGCTGGCCGAGATCCGCCGGCGCTTTGGCGGCGACAAGACCGGCCTGATGGAGCAGGAATACATCGACCCCGAGGTGGCTGTATCGCCCCAGCAGGCCTTTTACGCCGACCACGAATCGCTGCCGCTCGGGCAGACCGCCGGGCGGGTGTGCAGCGAGTTTGTCATGTGCTACCCGCCGGGCATCCCGATCCTGGCCCCGGGCGAGCGCATCACCGAAAAAATTCTCGACTATATCCAATACGCCAAGGAAAAGGGCTGCTCGATGACCGGCCCGGAGGACGCCGGCATCGAACGGCTGAACGTACTAAAGGGGGTTTAAGGGTTTGGATTTTTGGTTTTCTGAGGCGCATACCGCCAATGTCAAATTGTCCATCCGCATCGACCGGCAGCTGTACAGCGGCAAAAGCGAGTTCCAACGCATCGACGTGTTCGATTCGCCCGAGTTCGGGCGGTTTTTGACCCTGGACGGCTACATGATGCTGACCGAAAAGGACGAGTTTATCTACCACGAGATGATCACCCATGTGCCCATGGCCGTGCACCCCAAGGTGCGCGACGTGCTGGTCATCGGGGCAGGGGATGGCGGCGTGGTGCGCGAGCTGACCCGCTATGCATCCATCGAGCACATCGACATGGTGGAGATCGACCCGCTGGTGGTCGAGGTGTGCAAAAAATACCTGCCGCAGACCGCCTGCCGGTTCGACGACCCCCGCCTGTCCATCCACTACGAGGACGGGCTCAAGTTTGTGCGCCACTGTGAGGATGCGTATGACCTCATCATCGTCGATTCGACCGACCCCTTCGGCCCAGGCGAGGGGCTGTTCACCCGCGAATTTTACGGCAACTGCTTCAAGGCCCTGCGCGCCGACGGCATCATGGTCAACCAGCACGAAAGCCCCTTCTATGACGCCGACGCGGTCGCCATGCAGCGCGCCCACAAGCGCATCGTGGAGTCCTTCCCCATCAGCCGGGTCTACCAGGCCCACATCCCGACCTATCCGTCCGGGCATTGGCTGTTTGGGTTTGCCTCCAAGCAGTACCACCCGCTGCGCGACCTAAACGAAACCGCCTGGAACCTTCTGGGCCTGAAATGCCGGTACTACACCACCACCCTGCACAAGGGCGCGTTCTACCTGCCGGCCTATGTGGAGGAATTGCTCAAAGATGTGGAAGCCTAATGTAGAAACCTTTTTGGCGTGCGACGCGCCCTATGACGAGGCGCGGATTGTGCTGTTCGGCGCGCCCTATGATTCGACTACTTCGTTCCGGCCGGGGACCCGGTTCGGCCCGCACGCCATCCGCTCGGAGTCCTTCGGGCTGGAGAGCTATTCGCCCTACCAGGACAAGGATTTGGCCGACTACGCGGTGCTGGACGCTGGCGACTTGGAGTTGCGCTTTGGCGGGCCGGACAGCGCGCTGAGTGACATCGAGGACATGGCCGGGGCGCTGCTGGACGGCGGCAAGCTGCCCTTTTTGCTCGGCGGCGAGCACCTGGTCACCCTGGGCGCGGTGCGCGCGGCGGCCCAGCGCTACCCAGACCTGCACATCGTCCATTTTGACGCCCACGCCGACCTGCGGGACGACTACCTGGGTGAACCGCTGTCGCACGCGTGCGTCATCCGCCGGTGCTGGGAGCTGGTCGGTGACGGCCGCATCTTCCAGTTCGGCATCCGCTCGGGCGACCGGTCCGAGTGGGCCTGGGGCCGGGAGCATGTCAAGATGAACCCCTTTACCCTGGACGGGGTAGGGCAGGTTGTCGAGCAGTTGCGCGGCAAACCGGTCTATTTCACGCTGGACCTGGACGTGCTCGACCCGTCGGTATTCCCCGGGACAGGTACGCCCGAGCCGGGCGGCGTGTCGTTCGACGCGCTGCGCCAGGCGGCCACCCAGGTGTGCGGCGGCCTGGACCTTGTCGGCTGCGACGTCAACGAGCTCAGCCCCCACTATGACCCGAGCGGCGCGTCCACTGCGGTCGCGTGCAAAATCGTGCGGGAAATGCTTCTCGCCCTGCAAAAGTAAGAAAGGAAGATCAAGATGGGAAAGGTACTGATCATCGGATGCGGCGGCGTTGCGTCGGTCGCCATCCACAAATGCTGCCAGAACAGCGAGGTGTTTGAGGAAATCTGCATCGCCAGCCGCACCAAGAGCAAGTGCGACGCGCTCAAGGCCGCGCTCGAGGGCAAGACCCAAACCAAAATCACCACCGCCCAGGTGGACGCCGACAAGACAGACGAAGTCATCGCGCTCATCCGCGCCGTGCAGCCCGATTTGGTGATGAACATCGCGCTGCCCTACCAGGATTTGACCATCATGGACGCCTGCCTGGCCTGCGGCGTCAACTATCTGGACACTGCCAACTACGAGCCCGAGGACACGAACGACCCGGC
>CAJFUJ010000064.1 GCA_904420185.1 uncultured Butyricicoccus sp.
AACTGCGGTGGAAGAGCTGTTTTTTAACACCAACCTGACAACCGGCATCCAAGTTGCACAAGCGCGCGGGGTCATCCTGCTCGCCCTGGCGCAGAAGGGGCTGCATCCGGTTTCCTACACGCCGGCGCAAGTCAAACAGGCGGTTGCAGGCTATGGTAAGGCCGAAAAACGGCAGGTGATGGAGATGACCCGCGCCCTGTTGGGGCTTAAACAAATTCCCCGGCCGGATGATGCCGCCGATGCGCTGGCGATTGCCATTTGTCATGGACACCGGTGTGGGAGCGGTAGGAGAGTCTGGGAAACCAAGAGGTAAATGAAAGATATGTTTTATTATATAGAAGGCCAGGTGGCCTTGCTGGAACAAGGGCTGGCAGTTGTTGACTGCGGAGGTGTGGGCTATGCTTGCCACACCTCACAGAATACGGTGGGCCAGCTCAAAACCGGGCAGACTGCCCGGCTGTATACCTATCTCTATGTGCGGGAGGAAGCGTTCGACCTGTACGGTTTTGCCGAAAGGGAGGAGCTGAACTGCTTTAAAATGCTGATTGGCGTGTCGGGCGTGGGCCCCAAAGCAGCGCTGGCCATCCTGTCAGCTGCCGCACCCAGCCAGCTTGCGCTGGCCATTTTGACCGAAGATGTCAAACTGCTCACCCGTGCGCCGGGCGTGGGCAAAAAAATCGCCCAGCGCATCGTGCTGGAGCTGCGCGACAAAATGGCCAAGGGCCAGCTCGAGGGCGCCGCTGCGCAGGCGGCAGCGCTGTCTGCCGCGCCGGCCGCAGGGGAGGTCAACCACACCCAGGAAGCGGTCGCCGCGCTGATGGTGCTTGGCTACACCCAGGCCGAAGCCCTGCTGGCCATGGAGGGCTTGGACACGGCTGCCATGACTGCCGAGGAGATCATCCGCCAGTGCCTGAAGAAGCTGGCCATCCAATGAGAAGCATGGGTTACGTTACGAAAGGGGGCGTACACGCTTGAGCATCGAATTTTCGGGCGGCATGGCCGACGATGAACGCATCGTATCCAGCCGCCAGCTAAACGCCGACGAGACCGAAAATTCCCTGCGCCCCAAAACCATGGCCGAGTATATCGGCCAGACCAAGGCAAAGGAAAATTTGGCGGTGTTCATTGAGGCGGCCCGGCAGCGCGGCGAGCCACTCGACCATACCCTGTTGTACGGCCCGCCCGGCCTGGGCAAGACTACGTTGGCGGGCATTATCGCCAACGAAATGGGCGTCAATTTGCGGGTTACTTCGGGACCAGCCATCGAAAAAGCGGGGGATTTGGCGGCTCTATTGACAAACTTGAGCGAAAATGATATTTTATTCATCGATGAAATCCATCGGCTCAACCGCAGCGTGGAGGAGATCCTCTATCCAGCGATGGAGGATTATGCACTGGATATTATTATCGGCAAGGGGCCAAGCGCCCGGTCTATCCGGCTGGATCTGCCCCGCTTTACATTGATCGGCGCCACCACGCGCGCCGGCCAGATGACCTCGCCCCTGCGTGACCGCTTCGGCGTCATGCTCCGCTTGGAGCTGTACAGCCCCGAGGAGCTCGAGCAGATTGTGCGCCGCTCGGCCGGCATTTTAGGGGTTCCTGTGCAGCCGGACGGGGCGCTGGAAATCGCCCGCCGCTCCCGAGGTACCCCGCGTATCGCCAACCGGCTGCTGCGCCGGGTGCGCGATTTCGCCCAGGTGCGTGGCGACGGCGTGATCACGCGCGCAGCCGCTGACATGGCCCTCCAGGCACTGGAAATCGATGCGCTGGGGCTGGATAATATCGACCGGCGGATGCTGCGCAGCATCATCTTGAATTACAACGGCGGGCCGGTCGGCCTGGAAACCCTGGCCGCAACCATCGGCGAGGAAGCGGTAACGCTGGAGGACGTTTACGAGCCCTATCTGTTGCAGATCGGCTTTTTGAACCGCACCCCACGCGGCCGCTGCGCCACCCTGCGCGCCTATGACCACCTGGGCATAGAGCAAGCCGACGGACAACAGAGGCTGATGGAAAACGGCTTGAAACTTTTTTAACGGTTCCTTTGGGACCTTTTTGATCGTGCCCTTATGGGCCAGTATGCCCAGGCGCGCGCTCGCATCCCGGGCGAAAATAAAATGAGTGAACAAGGCAAGGTGTATAAACTTGGGAAAGTATTTTGGAACCGACGGTGTTCGCGGTGTGGCGAACGTGGAGCTGGACGCCATGTTGGCGTTCAAGATCGGCGCAGCGGCAGCCTACATTCTAACGCAAGAGCGGGGGCCGGGCGGCAAGGCCAAGCTGCTCATCGGTAAGGATACCCGTATTTCATCCGATATGCTGGAGAGTGCGCTCATGGCGGGCATTTGCTCGGTAGGCGCCGACGTAGAGGCGCTGGGAATCATCCCGACGCCGGCCATCGCCTATCTGACCATCAAGCACAAGGCCGACGCCGGCATCGTCATTTCGGCCAGCCACAATTCCTACGAATACAACGGCATCAAAATTTTCGCGGGCAGCGGCTACAAGCTGTCCGATGAGCTGGAAAACCGCATCGAGGCCCTGATCGATGACTTCGACCAGGTGCCAAAGGCCAGCCATGCCGCTCTGGGCCGGGTGCTCAAAAGCGCCATCGACCCGGTCGTCGAATACACCGACCACCTGGCGGAAACCATCGACGGCGACCTGTCCGGCCTGCGCGTGGCCGTGGACTGCGCCAACGGCGCGTCGTCTTCTACCATCATCCGTCTGATGCGCCTGATGGAGTGCAAGGCCGATTTCCGCTTCTACGAGCCCGACGGCATTAATATCAACGACGGCTGCGGCTCAACCCACTTGGAAAACCTGCAAGAGCGTATGCGCAGCGGCAATTTTGACCTAGGCGTAGCGTTTGACGGTGACGCAGACCGCTGCTTGATTGTCGATGAGACCGGCGAGGTGCTCGATGGCGACCGGATTATGGCCGTGTGCGCCGCGCGCATGAAAGAGCAGGGCAAACTGCGCGGGAATACCTTTGTGGCCACCGTGCTTTCCAACATGGGCCTGCACGCCTATGCCCGCAAAAAAGGGATGCACGTGGAGTGCGCCAACGTTGGCGACCGGTATGTGCTCGAGATGATGCTGCAAAAGGGCTATGTGCTCGGCGGCGAGCAGTCCGGGCATGTGATCTTTTTGGAATATGCTTCTACTGGCGACGGACAGCTGACCGCGGTGCAGTTTATGAGCATCCTCAAGCGCAGCGGCAAAAAATGCTCGGAGATTGCGGCTGAGGTCGTGCCCTGGCCCCAGGTGATGCGCAATGTCAAAGTGCCCAACAGCGAGAAAAAGACCATCGCCGAGCGGCCCGAGGTCGCCTCTGCCATCCATGAGGCCGAACAGGACCTGGGCGAAGGACGCATTTTGGTGCGCGCTTCCGGAACCGAAGCACTGGTGCGCGTCATGGTCGAAGGGCTGGACGCCCAAAAGGTCGCCAGCGCCGCCAAAAAGGTGGAGCAGGCAATCCAATCCATTCTGTAACTGGCTTGGGACAGCGATCTTGGAAAAAGACTTGTATTTTGCAAATCGGCATGATATAATAAACGACGCAAATAGGCGAGGTTGCCGGACTGCAACCCCGCCTATTTGACTTATTCAAAGAAAATAGCACGCCCGCACCGGGCGGCAATCAAAGGAGGCGAGCAGAGAACATCCGAAAAAACGTAAAAAACGGATCAGGGAGGTGGAAACACGCGACAACTGCATAGCGTAAGCGCCAGGACTGCGGCAAACCGCAGTTGACGAGGTAAGGGCTGATCGAAAGATTCGGCGGATGGCCCTTCGGCCAAGAGTGGGTTGGTCGTCAGCGGCTTCTCAAAAAGCGGGAGTGATCCCGTAACAAGGAAGTACGCATAACGCACTATTTTTATACCCTTTTGAAGGCTTACGAACCGGAAAATATCAATAAAATTTACAGATTCTCCGTATGTGATGCGGCGGCAAGCCGCACGCGGAAAAACGGAGCAACCTTATATTTTTAAATTTTTAGGAGGACCCTATACCATGTGTGGAATTGTAGGTTTTACCGGGCAGGAAAATGCGCTGCCCATTCTGCTCAAAGGTCTGTATAGTTTGGAATATCGCGGCTATGATTCGGCCGGCATTGCAGCGTTTACACAAAAAGGCTTGGAAGTTGTCAAAACCCGGGGGCGGATTGCCAACTTGGAGGAGAAAATCCGGGAAACCGGCGGATTAGAAGCCTGCTGTGGGATCGGCCACACCCGTTGGGCTACCCATGGCGAACCCTCTGACCGCAATTCGCATCCGCATCTGGGCGGAAAAGACGGCAAAAGCGGCGAGATCGCTGTGGTACACAACGGCATTATTGAAAATTATCTGGAGCTGCGTGAGCGGCTGGAGGCACATGGCTATGTGTTCCAGTCGGATACAGACACAGAAACAGTCGCCCATTTGATCGACTATTTGCACACTGGCAAAAAAGAGGACCTAGGCATGACCGTGCTCAAGGCGGTGGGGATGCTGCGCGGCTCGTATGCGCTTGGTGTGGTTTCGCTGGATGATCCCCACGAAATCGTGGCAGCGCGGCGGGCCAACCCGTTGGTCATCGGCCTGGGCGAAGGGGAAAACCTGATCGCCTCGGATGTGACGGCCATCATCTCCCGGACACGTAAATATCTGATTTTGGACGACGGCGAGGTCGCCATTGTGCGGCCGGATTCGGTCAAGGTCATGAACGAGTTCGGTGACACGGTGGAAAAGGAGGTCCAGGAGGTCACCTGGGATCTGTCAGCGGCTGAAAAGGGCGGCTATGAGCACTTTATGATGAAGGAAATCATGGAGCAGCCCCAGGCAGTGGCCAACACATTGCATCCGCGTATTCAGGATGGGCATGTCGTTTTTGAGGATCAGGGATTGACAGATGAGCGGTTGAAAAAGGCCCAGCACATCCATATTATCGGCTGTGGATCGGCGCTGCACGCGGGCATGGTTGGCCGTTCGGTGATCGAAGAACTGTGCCGGGTGCGGTGCCAGGCGTCGGTCGCGTCCGAGTTCCGCTATGAAAACCCGATCATTGAGCCGGATGATATCTGCCTGGTGATCAGCCAGTCGGGCGAAACAGCGGATACGCTGGCTGCCATGCGGCTAGCTAAGGCGGCGGGGGCTTACACGGTGGCGATTGTCAACGTAGTTTCGTCTACCATTGCCCGCGAGGCCGATGGCGTCTTGTATCTGTGGGCAGGCCCGGAAATCGCGGTGGCGACAACCAAGGCCTATTCGGCCCAGCTGGGCGCACTGTACCTGTTCGCCATCAAGCTGGCGCGGGTGCGCGGAATGCTCAACGCAGACGAAGAAAAAACTCTGTGTGAGGCGCTTTACAAAATTCCCGAGCAGATCGGTGAAATGCTGCAAAGCAAGAGCCAGATGCAGTATATTGCAACACGGTACGCCAACCGTTCCAGCATCTTTTTCCTGGGGCGTGGGCTGGACTATGCGGCTGCAATGGAAGCCTCGCTCAAGCTCAAAGAGGTGTCCTACATCCACAGCGAAGCGTACGCAGCAGGTGAACTCAAGCATGGCACCATTTCGCTGATTGAAGAGGGGACGCTGGTGGTAGCGTTGGCTACCCAGCCAGCCCTGCATGAGAAAACCATCTCGAATATCCGTGAGGTGGTTTCCCGCGGCGCGGAAGTGGTGCTGGTGACAAGTGCGGATTTCGACGGCGACACTTCTTATTGCAGCCACGTTGTCCGGCTGCCCGCGTTGCCCCACGCATTCAGCCCGTCTTTGTCCATCATCCCCTTGCAGCTGCTGGCGTATTACATTGCGGTCGAGCGCTCGTGTGATGTGGATAAACCGCGCAATTTGGCAAAGTCGGTTACAGTTGAATAAAACAATCTTTGGAAAATTGCGACGGTTTACTGGACAGAAATGCGCTGTGTTCCTGGACAATATGCACAAATAAATACTGCGTTTATACCGCAATATTAACGATTAATACAGGAATGTATTGACACCTGTCGGGAAAGATACTATAATTGTAGAAAATATGACAAATGGAACCGAGTAAATGGGATTGGAAACCGGCAAAATAAACGAAAGTGAATTATGCAAGGCCGCAAAGGCGGGAGATAGCGCGGCAGTGGAAGAATTGGTTGGCCGGTATGCCAAACTGGTTCGCAGCTGTGTGCGCCCGTATTTTATCGCGCGTGCAGAGAGTGAGGACCTGTTCCAGGAGGGGATGCTGGGCCTTTGGAAAGCAGTGCTGTCATTTGACAGCACACGGGGGGCCCCCTTTGCAGCCTATGCCCGGCTATGTATTGAGCGGCAGATTATTTCGGCTGTACGGGCGGCAAGCGCGCACAAGCATGAGCCGCTCAACAGTTCCTTGCCGCTGGAAAAGCCGCTGTTTGACGGGGATGGGACACCCCAGCCCCAGGCACCAACCCTGTCCGATCCAGAGGAACTGGTGATCGGTATGGAAGAGCAGGCCGAGCGTCTGCGCCGGTTGCAGGCGTTGCTGTCTGCTTTTGAAAAACAGGTGCTTTCCCTTTATCTGGGCGGCTTTTCTTATGAGGAGATTGCCCAGAAAACCAACAGGCCGCGCAAATCGGTAGACAATGCCATTCAACGAATCCGGCGTAAATCGGTTCAAATTCATATTTTATGATGCCATCAGGGTGTAAAAAGCCCCCTGTCTGCATAAAATTTTTATGCTTCCGTTTTAGGAAGCAAGGTATCAAAGAGAGGTAAAAAGCATGTACCAGGACAAGACATTAGTTTGCAAGGAATGCGGCAACGAGTTCGTGTTCACCGCTGGCGAACAGGAATTTTACGCGGAACGCGGATTCCAGAACGAACCGCAGCGTTGCAAGGCTTGCCGTGACGCGCGGAAAAATGCAGCCCGCGGTCCGCGGGAATATTTCACAGCGACCTGTGCCGCTTGCGGCGGTGAGGCACGCGTGCCATTTGAACCCAAATCGGACCGCCCGGTGTATTGCAGCGAGTGTTTCGCCAAGATGAAAGAACAATAAGAAAAACAGGACCTTCCATGCTGAGGGTCCTGTTTTTTAGCCGGACAGAGGCAACCCGCTTTGCCGGCCGATGGATGTCGCCGCTGTTTGCTGGTGCCTGGCTTTTAAAATCATTTTGGACGCGCGCATTTTTTCAAGATCCCCTGATTTTCATACCGGAATTCGGACAGGAAGCACTTGAAATCAGCCGGTAAAGGCAGTATAATACATGTAGCTTTGCTATGAAATATAATGGAGGTTTATCACATGGCGACGATTACCAAGAAAACGACCATCGGCGAAGTGCTGGCAATGGATATGGGCACCGCAAAATTTTTCCTGGAAATGGGTATGCATTGTTTGGGTTGCCCGTCTTCGCAGGGCGAGTCGATCGAAGAGGCCTGCATGGTGCACGGCCTTGCGCCCGAAGAGCTGATCGATAAGCTCAATGCCTTCCTCGCAGACAAGCAGTAAGCGAATTGTGTCCCGAAATGCGGCGGCTACCCGGAATGAGCTCTTGGGCGGCCGCCGCCATTTTTCATGGCCATATAAAGCACCCAAAAAGACGGATAAGATATATGTACATGTGTACATGGAAAGCAGAAATTGGATTTACAGAAAAGCATGGATGAACACCGCATGAAGCAAACAGAGAAGTTTTCTTTGCCGCCTTTCTTTTTCAAAAGAAAGGCGGGACGAATGGAAGAAATCGCAGCGCAGATCCCCGCCGGGGCGCGGCTGGTAGATGTGGGAACCGACCATGGGCATTTGCCAATTTGGCTGCTGCTGCAAGGCCGGATCACACGGGCGATTGCAACCGACGTGCGGGAAGGGCCGCTGTCACGGGCACGGGAAAATGCGGCGCGGTACGGCTGTGCGCTGGAACTGCGGCTGGGGGATGGACTGGCGCCGGTGCGGCCAGAGGAATGCGACACCATCGCAATCGCCGGGATGGGCGGCGAAACCATTGCCGCAATTTTGACGGCCGCCCCTTGGACGGCTGAAGGGCACCATTTGCTGCTGCTCCAGCCCATGACCATGGCGGCCGAACTGCGGCAGTTCCTCTATGCCAACGGATACGAAATTTTGCGGGAAACGGTCTGCCGGGAGGAGCAGCACTGGTATGTTGTGCTGACCGTGCGCGGCGGCGCGGCGGCACAGACGCTCCCCCTGGGCGCGTGCTGCCTGTCCCCGGCGCTGCTGCAAGCGCCCGGCGCACCTGCCTACCTGGCACACCTGCTCAAACGGGCACGCCGTGCGCTAGACGGCTTGCATCAGGCCCGGCAGGCCGACGAAACCCGCCTGGCGACCCAAGAGCTGGCCGTCCGCACCCTGCAACAAGCTGTTCAAACGCTGCAAGGGCAGGCGGCTGCGCAACCAAACCACATCGAACAGGAGGACTCCCTACTATGACAACCGTCGGAATGATCTTAGACCGCTTGGCCGAGATGGCCCCATATGCGCTGGCTGAAAGCTGGGACAATGTCGGGCTGATGACCGGCGACCGCAGCCAGCCGGTTGCTCGGGTGCTGTGCGCACTGGATGTAACCGAAACCGTCGTGCAGGAAGCCATCGACATGGACGCACAGCTGATTGTGGCCCATCATCCGCTCATCTTCACCTCGGTGCGGCGGGTCACCACCGACGACGCAACCGGCCGTACCCTGCGCATGGCCATCCAGCACAACCGCTCGGTTATCTGTATGCATACGAACGCAGACTGCGCACAGGGCGGCGTGAACGACGCCCTGGCGGCGGCGCTGGGCCTGCGCGACGTCGTCTGCATGGAAGCCGGGGAAAACGGCCTGCTGGGACGGGTGGGCGACCTGCCCGGGGCGTTTGCGCCGCGCGATTTTGCCCTGTACGTCAAAGACAAATTGCAGGCAGGCGGCGTGCGCTTTGCCGACGGCGGTAAGCCGGTGCGGCGGGTCGCAGTGGGCGGCGGCGCGTGCGGCAAGCTGATGGACAAGGCCCTGGAAAAACAGGCCGACGCCTTTGTCATCGGCGACTGCTCCTATGACCTGATGCAGCGCGCCCAATCGCTCGGCCTGACCTTGGTAGACGCCGGACATTTCCCGACCGAAAACCCCATGACCCCGGCATTTGCCGCCTACATTTCCGCCCAATTCCCTGCGGTGGAAGCTGTATGCAGCAAGCGCCACAAGGACTGCATCGAATTTGTTTGATTTTTCGCCCGTGCGGCGGCTGCGCCCACGGGCCTTTCCACCCCAACTTCATCTTTCGGAGGTGTTCCCATGCCATTAGACGCCGTTTGCTTGCGCGCGGTGGCCGCCGAACTGGACGGCGTGCTGCGCGGCGGGCGGATCGATAAAATTTACCAACCGGACCGGGACGAAATCGTGCTGTCGGTACGGCTGCTGCAGGGCGGCGGCCGCAAGCTCATGCTCACGGCCGAACCGAGCGCACCCCGGCTGCATTTGATCGAGGAAAACCGGGAAAACCCAGCTGCACCACCGATGTTCTGTATGCTGCTGCGCAAATACATCCAGGGCGCACGGATCGCCAGCATCACCCAGCCGGCCATGGAGCGCATGGTCGTCCTCACGCTGGATACGACCGACGAGCTGGGCGTCCCAGTGCAGCGCGAGCTCATCTGCGAGCTGATGGGCAAATACTCCAATCTCATCCTCAAAGGCAGTGACGGCCGGATTTTGGACGCCATCCGCCGGATTGACGGCGATATTTCGGGCAAGCGCCAGGTGCTGCCCGGGCTGTTTTACCGGATGCCGCCCGCCCAGGCGGGCAAAACCGACCCTCTGACCTTGACGGGCGCCCAACTCACGGCCGCATTGACCGGCGCAGAGGATCAAAAGCTGGACAAATGGCTGCTCGGACGGCTGCAAGGGTTGTCGCCGCTGTTGTGCCGCGAATTGGCGGTGCAGGCGGTCGGGGAGAGCGGGCGCCCGGCCGGCAGCCTGGGCCCGGCGGAAAAGGACGCCCTGGCTGCGGCGTTCGACCGCTTTACCGGCGCGGTGCGGACGGGTGCGTTTTCACCGGTGCTGCTCGTGCGCAAAGAGGACGGCGCGGTGCAGGACTTTTCCTGCCTGCCCATCACCCAGTACGGCGGCCTGGTGGACGTCCAGCAGATGGACAGCTTTTCGGCCCTGCTGTCCGCCTTCTACGAAAAAAAGGGCCAGGCCGAACGGATGCGCCGCCGCGCAGGCGACCTGATCAAAACGGTCACATCGGCGCGCGACCGTTTGGCCCGCAAGTTGGCCGCCCAACGTGAGGAACTGTTGCAGACCCAGTCGCGCGACGAATACAAACGCATGGGCGAACTGATTGCCGCCAACTTTTATCAGCTGGAAAAGGGCATGACCCGGGCCAAAGTCATCGATTACTTCGACGAAGCCTGCCCGGAAATCGAAATCCAGCTGGACATCCGCCTGACCCCCCAGCAAAATGCGCAGAAGTATTTCAAACTCTACAACAAAGCCAAAACCGCCGAAACCATGCTGACCGAGCAGATCGCCGCAGGCGAAGCCGATTTGTCCTATCTGGAAAGCGTGCTGGCCGCCATCGACGAAGCCGAAAACGAGCGCGACCTGGCCGAGCTGCGCGAGGAGCTGATCCAAACCGGCGTGCTCAGCCAGAAGAAAAGCAAGAACAAACGCCGCGTAAAGCCGCAGGCAAACGAACCCTTCGCCTACCGCACGAGCGACGGGTTTTCGGTCTGGGCAGGCAAAAACAACCTGCAAAACGACCTGCTCAGCATGAAAACCGCCTATAAACGCGACATCTGGTTCCATACGCAGAAAATCCACGGCTCACACGTCATCCTGGCGGTGGACGGCCGTGCGCCGACCGATACCGCGCTGACCGAAGCTGCGATGATCGCCGCCTACCACTCCAAGGCCAAGCACTCGTCCATGGTGCCGGTGGACTACACCGAGGTCAAAAACCTCAAAAAACCGAATGGATCCAAGCCCGGCTTTGTCATCTACCATGTGTACCAGACCGCCTTCGTCACCCCGGACGAAAAACTGGTCGAGCGCCTGCGCATACGCTAGACAAAATCTTCCTATCCAGAAAACCCGCCCATTTCTCGGGGCGGGTTTTTGCAATGCATGGGTGATTTTTCTCTAGCCGCTATGGTATAATAAGAAAAACCCGTTTGAAAAACACAAGCGTCCGTCAGGCGCTGCATTTCAAACAGGCGCAGATTTTTGAAGGAGTTCGATACCATGCGATTTCGGTGTTTTGCCGTGGGGCTGTGCGCCGCAGGGCTGCTGCTGGCCGGCGGCTGCGCCCAAGAGCAGCCGGACGGGCAATCAACAAGTCAGGCCACTGTGCAGGATAATACATGGATTCAAACGGCCGACGACGGCACCGAGTTGGTGCGCGCTACCGTCCGGCAGGTGGAGGTGGCCGATCTGGCCGACGGACAGGCCGGCCAAGTGATCCAGGACTATTATGACGCGGTTTATGCCGAAGAGCAGGCCCAATGGGAGACCGAGTGGGCCGAACAAGCCCAAGACGAGTACGATCAGGCGAAGGAAAACGGCCGTGCCTTCCGCCCCTACACCGTGGAGGAAGATTTCGCCGTTGTGCGTAACGATGAAGCCTACCTGTCCATTCAGCGCTCCAGTGTGCGGTACACCGGCGGCGCGCAGGAGGAACAGATCATCAGCTGCGAAAACTTCCGCAAGGCAGATGGAAGCTTGCTGACCCTGGACAGCGTATTCCGCCCGGATACCGACTATACCAGCATCCTACTCGTACGCTTGCAGGAAGAGCTCGCACAGCGCATCCAAAACGGCGCAGACTATTATTTTGCCGATGCGGCCGGCCAGCTTTCCTGGGCGCTGGAGCAGCAGAGCTTTTCGCTGACCGACGACCATTTGACCTTCGTATATCCCTGCTATCTGCTGGCCCCCTATGCGGCCGGCGTGCAATTTTTTGAGATCCCGCTCTCGGAACTGTCCGAGTGGCTCGCGCTTTGAGGGAGGAACCATGCTGTTACAAAAAAATAAAATCTATCGCGCTGCCTTTACCGGCTATACGGCCGAAGGCGCGGCTGTTGCCCATATCAATGGAATGACCGTGTTTGTCCCAGGGGGCGCTGCTGGTGACCAGTGCGACATCAAGATCGTCAAAGTCACCAAGCGCCTGGCCTATGGCCGGATCGAACGCATCGTTGTGCGCTCCAAACACCGCGTGGAGCCCGCCTGCCCCCATGCCGGCCGGTGCGGCGGCTGCTGTTACCAGCACCTCACCTACGAAGAGGAACTGCGCGCCAAGCAGACCAAAGTGACCGATGCGCTCAGCCGGATTGGCGGCTTGTCGGTCCCCTGCGAAATTACGGGCGCAGAACAGATCACCGGCTACCGGAATAAGGCGCAATTCCCGGTGGGAGAGGACGAAAACGGACCCTATACCGGCTTCTATCAGCCGCGCAGCCATCATATCGTCCGGGTGGAAAATTGTCAAATCACCCACCCGGTGGCCAATCAGATCGCCCAAATCGTGTGCAGTTGGATGCAGGCGCATCATGTTCCCGCCTACCAGGAGCACGACCACACCGGGCTGATCCGGCATATTTATGTGCGCACCGGTGCGGCCAGCGGCGAGACTCACTTGTGTTTGGTGGCGACGCGGAACAAGCTGCCCGAACAAGCCGACCTGATCGACCGGTTGACAAAAGCAGTCCCATCCTTGACAGGCATTGTGCTTAACCTAAACAAGCGTACCGATAATGTGATCTTGGGAGACCATACCCGTACCCTTTGGGGTACGGATGCACTGGAGGACAGCCTCTGCGGAAATCTTTATCGTATATCGCCCCAAGCATTTTACCAGGTGAACCATGCCCAAACCGAACGGTTATATGATTGTGTGCGCACATTTGCCCAGCTGACCGGCCGGGAAACCGTTCTGGATTTGTATTGCGGGGTTGGCACGATCGCTTTGACGCTTGCATCCCATGCTGCGCAGGTGATTGGTGTGGAGATTGTCCCGGAGGCAGTAAACAACGCGCGCGAAAATGCCGAACGAAACGGAATACAGAATGCGCAATTTCTATGTGCAGATGCCGGCCAGGCCGCGCTGATGCTAGCCGAACGCGGTGAACAGCCTGATGTATTGACCGTAGATCCGCCGCGTAAGGGACTGAGTGCAGAGACCATTTCGGCGATTTTGCAAATGGCCCCTGTGCGTGTGGTGTATGTTTCCTGTGATCCGGCAACATTGGCGCGCGATTGCAAGGCGCTGTGCGCGGAGGGGTATCAAGTGGTGCGGGCGCAGGCGTTTGATTTATTTCCCAGGACGATCCATGTGGAGACGGTTGTACTTTTGTCCAAACTTAATGCCAAGCAGCATATAGAGGTGGAGTTGAATCTGGATGAGCTGGATTTGACATCGGCGGAGAGCAA
>CAJFUJ010000065.1 GCA_904420185.1 uncultured Butyricicoccus sp.
AAGTGCAAGGGTTCCCCGGTTGCCGGGCAGGCCAACACCTTCATCTTCCCGGACATCAATGCCGGCAACATCGGCTACAAGATCGCCCAGCGCCTGGGCGGCTTTGAGGCCTATGGCCCGATTCTCCAGGGCCTGAACGCACCCATCAACGACCTGTCCCGCGGCTGCAACGCCGACGAGGTCTACCAGATGGCGATCATCACCGCCGGCCTCAAGTAAGCATCCATTTTTGCATTTTGCGGCGAACATACGATATGCCGGTCCATCCGCAGGGGGTGGACCGGCATATATTTTTTACAGCAGGATGCAGATGAGCCCGCCGGTGCTCTCGTTGATGATTTTCTCCAGCGTCTCGCGGAACTTGTCGCGCGCGTCCTCGGGCATACGCGCCAGCTTGTTGCTCAGCTCCTCGTTGACCAGCTCGCTGAGCGATTTTCCAAAAATGTTGGTGTCCCAGATGCGCTCGGGCGCGCCGTCGAATTCGCCGAGCATATAATGCACCAGCTCTTCGGACTGCTTTTCGGTGCCCACCAGCGGGGTGACCGACGCTTTGATGTCGGTGCGGATGAGGTGGATGGCGGTGGCCGAGGCGCACAGGCGCACGCCGTACCGGCCGCCCTGCTTGATGATCTCGGGTGCTTCGAGCGATAGCTCACTCACCTCGGGCATCACGACCCCGTAGCCGGTCGCCTGCGCCTGATCGAGCGCGCCTTGGATGCGGCGGTAGGCCCGCTCGGTCTCGGCCAGGCGGCTGAGCAGCGGGATAAGGTCGGCGTCGTCGTGGATGTCTACGCCGGTCTTTTCGGCCACAATCCCGTAAAAGACCTCGCTGGGCAGCGCTACACGCAGCCGTGCCTTGCCGACACCCAGATCCATGTCCGCCACCTGGGCTTCGGATACATACTCGTTTTGGGCGATGCAGGCGGATGCGGTGGGCAGGTCGCGCATTTTTTGCACCTGCCGGGCTGCTTCGCGGACGCTGTCGTACACCGATTCCTTGACCGTATGGCCCTGGGGCAGCGCGCCAATAAAGCGCGGCAGCTCGATGGCGATTTCGCGCACCGGGAACTCATAGAGCACCCCGGCCAGGATGTTGGCCACGTCCACGCCGGTCAGGGTCTGGCAGTTGACCGGCAGAGCTTCGACGCCGTGTTTTTCGCGCAGCTCGGCGCGCACGGCTTGGGCGGCTTCCCCGTTCGGGTCGGACGAGTTGATGAGGGTCAAAAACGGCTTGCCGATCTCTTGCAGTTCTTGGATGACCCGGTCCTCGGCCGGTATGTAGCTTTCGCGGGGAATCTCGGAAAAGCTGCCGTCGGTGGTGACCACCAGGCCGATGGTCGAGTGCTCGGTGATGACCTTGCGGGTACCGATTTCGGCGGCCTGGCTCATAGGGATGGGCGCATCGTCCCACGGGGTGGTGACCATGCGCGGCACGTCGTCCTCCATGCTGCCCAATGCGCCGTCAACCAGGTACCCCACACAATCGACCAGCCGCACCCGGCAAAAGCCGCCGCCCGGTGTGGTGATCTCGGCTGCCTCCTCGGGGACGAACTTAGGCTCGGCGGTCATGATGGTGCGTCCGGAGCCCGATTGGGGCAGTTCGTCCTTGGCGCGTTCACGCTTGTAGACGTTCTCGATGCCGGGGATGACCATGGTCTCCATGAACCGCTTGATAAAGGTGGATTTACCGGTGCGCACCGGGCCAACCACGCCGATGTACACATCGCCGCCGGTGCGGGCGCTGATTTCTTCATATAAGGTCTTTTGCTCCATTTGCCTTCCCTCCTCTTACGATTCCATGGGGATGAGCAGCATGGCATCCCCGGCGGCCGTCTGCCCCTCGGCCAGGTGGTTGGCCGCGCGGATGGCTGCAACCGTGGTGGCGTACTGCTTGGCGAGCTCCCACAGGTCCTCCCCTTCGGCGGTGCGGCGCAAAATCAGGGTCACGCCGCCAGAGGCCGGGGTGCGCGCGGCGCCGGTCTGCACGTCGGTGACGTCGGAAAAGCTGGTCGCCGGCCGGCTGACCATGCTCCCGCAGACGGCAACATGAAGATTGGCGCTGTCTTCCCCTGCCGGGGTCAGGCTGACCTGTAAGTCGAGATCACACAGCGAAGCCGCAGGCGGTAGCCCGTTGGTGCGCAGCGGGATTTCCAGCATCCGGTGCAGCTGATACAGGCTATCTTGGTCGTCGTAGTATAAAATTTCGGCCGCCACTTTTGCGCGCAGGCTGTCCGGACTGCCCTGCAGCTCGGTGCACACCGCTTTGGCGCCCAGGTACTGGGACGCCTTCATACCCAACGGCACATTTTCCATGCCATCGGCGGTAAAATCGCCGCACAGCGCGCATTCGTGCACCTGCACTGGCCCAGCTTGCACGTTCAGGGCATATTGGGTCTGGTAGAGATCCCGGATGGTCTGCAAGGTGTGGGTCTCGTCCCAGAGAACCGCTGCCTGTACGCCGATGCCGGCCGAAAGCACACCGCTGGCGCTCAAAACGCAGTCTAAATTGCGTACAGCCAGCCGTACAGTGGCACTCTGTCCCTCTTTCAGGTCGGGGATGTCGAGCATTTGGGTGAACGGGATGCTCTTACTGACCTGTTGCAGCATCCCGGCGTCATCCTGCAAGAGCAGCTGCAAAGCGGCCTCGCCACGCAAAAAGAGCCGGCCATTCATGCTACGGCATTCATTTTGTTTGAGAAAGCAATCGGTATGTAACAATTCCAATCCTTCGGCGCCACTCCACTCGATATCGTCCAAAACCGGAAAGCTGTCGCAACAAACCTGTTGCAAAAGGGTGAGTTCTTGGGTGTCGTACAAAATTTCCAACGGCAGCTCACCGCCATCCACCTGCTCGGTGTATTGCAGGGTAGCCGGCTGATAGACCGCGGTTTCAAAGCACAGCTTGGCGGTCACACTGACCTTGCGGGAATTGACCGCCCGCGCGTTGACACCCGCCACATGGCAGCGCACAAAGCACAAGCTGTCCGCTGTCACCCCCTTTGCTTCTTCAATATAAGCAAAGCTAAGCGGGATTTCCAGACGCTGCAAGTGTCCCTCGGGCTCGGGCTGATAGAGCACCGTGACCGCGACCGCGCCGGACACCAACAGCCGGTCGTTCTGTGGGGATTGATCCTTGATTGAGGCGATGCCGCCCGCATATACAAGGCGTCCAATATCCGGAAAGGCATCCGGCACAATGGCGTCGGCGGATTCCTCATACACGGATACATTGTCCAGGATGACATCATAGTAAGGGATGCTTTTCCGAACCAGCTCCATTTGCAAATTTCCTCCTTTGTTCCTGCTTCTGTTCCCAGTATATTGGTCTGTCCCGGAAAATATGCCGCGCCCGGATCCATAAAAAAAGCCAGGCCCTGCCTGACTTTTTTCGCGTTGTGAAGTTGTTGCTGCACGGGGCAACCCGCTGCTATTCCTTCCCCATGCCAAACAGCCGGCGGAAAACACCGCACAAGCATTTCGGGCTTTTCCAGATCACGATTTTCATACAGAGAACCTCCTCTATTTCCGTACAAACAACACGCCCGCCGCGATCAACCCCAAACCGCATAGCCATTTTACGGCCAAACACGGCAGCAAGCCGCCGATCAGCACGCCGGCGCCAAACGCGATGACGGAAAGACCTACCCAACTCTCCGGGCATCTCATACCGCATCACACTCCTATTGTCAGTATAGGCGGCGTGCGGCAAAGGGTGACTGGAAAATAAAAGACTATATCTCGTACACAGTTTTGACGGCATCCAAAAATCGTTGCACAAGGGCTGATGGCTGGGGCGAATGCAACAAGCCAAAGGGGATTTCATAACGCCAGTCCACGGGCAGGGTTTTAAGCAGAGGATGAATATTGCTCCAATTGTCGATGGTCATCATCACATCCTCGGAATTCTCGCACCGGTTGAAAATATTGATGCTGAGAAAATCGAAGTCCACAATCTGGATTTGCGGGTGATCCCGCAGGAGATCGTCCCGCATCCGGTCCAAGCTATCGTTCCATCCGCGGCGGATGAGTAGGAATTTTTCGCCGTACAGATCCTGGATTTGCAGCCGTTCCTTGGAGGCGAGCGGGTGATAGACCGACACCGCACAGCGGATTGGTTCGAGCGAAAGGCCTAGGGCGCTGCATTGCCAGCGCGCGCAAGCGTCAGCGTCAAAGGGGCCAGCCACGATGTCGATGTTTTGCCCCAGGTTGCGCAAAATTTCGCGCGCATTCTCCGGGGTGTTCTCATAAGGGATCAGCTGGAACTTGATATCCGGGCAGTGCTCGTGCAACCGCGGCCACAAATCCAGCAAGAATTGTCCGGGCGTCATGGGCGAGGTGCCAATGCGGATCACCCGCTCGCCCTCTTGTGCAGCATTGCCCGCCCGCACCAGGGCGTCTTTGCAGTATTGGATGATGTATTGCGCGTCCCGATAGATCGACTGACCAGCTTTGGTCAGCTTGAGCCCGCGTGGACTTCGGATGAAAAGCTGCAAATCCAGCCCGGACTCGAGCGAGGTGATCTGCTTGATAACAGCCGGTGGGGTGATATAGAGTTCCTCGGCCGCCTTATTGAAGCTGCCCGCGTCCGCTACGCGAACAAATGTTTCAAGCTGCGGATTATGTAACATACCGATCCACTGCCTTTCCGAATTGTGCTAACAAGAGTATACTCGTTTTTTCCGTCCGGCGCAAGTGCACACGTCGCTGCACTCCCTACAGTTCCCTATCATTTGTTGTAAATTCAATCTGAAATCCATTGCATATGGCCGGATAGACCGTTCAATCAGTATAAACCTTTCGATATATACTCCAAAACTCATTAGAACTTCCGAAAAACGGCTGCCCAGTTTATAATAAAAGATAGAAACAATCCAGGTCTTTCCGGACAAACAAGCAGGCGAGTTTGTCCGTTTAAACCCCCTTCAAATTGCGCACCATCTTTAAGAAAGAAGGCAGACCCGATCCCATGGCGGACTATACCGAAAAAGAGCTGTTTGAAACCATGCCCATCCCGCGCGCGGTGGCGACGCTGGCTATTCCGACGGTCATCAGCCAAGTTGTAACCATGATTTACAACTTGGCGGATACCTTTTTCATTGGCCAACTTGGCGACCCCTATATGGTCGCCGCCGTATCCCTGGTGTCTCCGTGGTTTAACCTGCTCACCGCGCTGGGCAACCTATTTGGCCTGGGTGGCGGCAGCTTGATTTCCCGGCTGCTGGGCGAAAAACGCCAAGCAGACATCAAATTTGTGTCTGCGTTCAGCCTATGGGGCGGCGTGCTGGTCACCGGCTGCTTTTCCCTAGCCACTTTTGCAGCCCGCAGTCCACTGCTCAATTTCCTGGGTGCCAGCCCAGACACCTATGCCTATGCAGAAAGCTATCTACTCTGGGTGGTTGTGCTGGGCGGTGTGCCGACTATGGTCAGCCTTTTGCTCGGACACCTGCTGCGCAGCGAAGGCCATGCCCGCCCAGCCAGTGCGGGGATGATGTTTGGCGGCGTCCTAAATGTAGTCCTGGACCCGATTCTAATCTTCGGGCTGCACATGGGCGTTACAGGCGCGGCCATCGCAACAGCGGTTTCCAATGGGGCGTCTGTGTTGTTCTTCCTGTTCCAGTACCGCCGCTTGGGCGGTCAAACCGAGGTTTCCTTTTGGCCCAAGCATTTTACATTGCGATTTATGCGGCCGGTATTTTCGGTTGGGCTGGCCTCGGCGCTGGCCACGACGCTGGGCAATGTGTCCAATATGACCATGGTCAAATTGGCCTCCGCCTACGGCGACATCCCGGTGGCAGCTTACGGCATCGTCAAGCGCATTGACCAGTTTCCGCTGAATGTGTCCATGGGCTTATGTCAAGGGTTTATGCCACTGGTGGGCTATAATTTCGCCGCCCGCAACTATGACCGGATGCGCGCAGTTTCCTACTTTTCGTGGAAAACCGCACTGGTGCTATCGGCCTGTTTTGTCGCCTGTTTTTCGGTTTTTGCCCCGCAAATTTTACATCTATTCATCCCTGAAGCCCAAACTAGCGCGCTAGGCGCGCAATTTCTGCGCATTGCTTGCCTGGCGGTGCCGCTGACGGCGGTGAACTTTCTGATCAGCTATACCCTCCAAGCCATGGGAAAAGGGCTGCAATCGGCCCTTTTGACCTTTAGCCGCCAGGGGCTGCTGAATATCCCGCTACTGGTCGGCATGGATCTGCTCTTTGGGCTGTATGGCATGATCTGGACCCAGCTGGTCGTGGAGGTCATTATGTTGCCGGTATCGCTGTGGATGTACCGCACAACCTTCCGGCATCTGCCTGCAGCCAAGCCATAGAAAGGGGCGCCTATGTAGAATAGATTTGCATGGACACGCCCAAACCAAATTGTACTTTATAGAAAGGATGTAGTCTTATTGATAGGTTTGATTTGTCAACGGCAGCCCGCGCAAGAAACGAGCTGACCAATTTTATCCGCCCATTCATTTGCATGGAAAGGAGCCTGTTGTATGCAAAATTTTGTCTATGAATATCCGACCCAGGTGTTTTTCGGAAAGGATGCGGCCAAAACCCATTTGCCGGACGTGTTGGCCAACTTCGGCCCCCATGTACTGCTCGCCTATGGCGGCGGCTCGATCAAGAAAAACGGCGTCTATGAGGAAATCCTAGAAATTTTACAAGCAGCCGGCAAAACGGTCACCGAATTTACCGGCATCATGTCCAACCCGACCTATGCCAAGGTACAGGAGGGTGCGGCGCTGGCCCGCAGCTGTAAGGCTGACCTGGTGCTTGCTGTGGGTGGCGGCTCGGTCATCGACTGCTGCAAAATCGTTGCCGCACAGGCGGTGACCGATGTGGACCTGTGGGATTTGGAAATGAACCAGCACAAAGCGCCCGTCCAGACCCCCATCGCGCTGGGCGCAATCGTCACCGCTGCGGGCACAGGCGCAGAAATGAATGGTGGCGCGGTCATAACCAATGCGGAAGTCAAAATCAAAGCCGGGATGTTTGCCGCTGCGCCGCGGTTTGCCGTCCTGGACCCGATGTACACCATGACCTTGCCCGCCTCGCAGGTGATTTCAGGCGCATTCGACACACTTAGCCACGCCATGGAGACCTATTTCGGCCGTTCCGACCAGGACAATGTGTCTGATGCGGTCGCCGAAGCCATTATGCGCAACACCATCGACAATCTGCGCATTGTTCTACACGATTTGCAAAACTACACCGCGCGCAGCAACCTGATGTGGGATTCTGCAATGGCCGAAAACGGCATCCTCAAGGTCGGCCGTCTGACCGATTTTGAAGCCCACCAGATCGAGCACCAGCTGGGCGCTTACACCGATTGTAACCACGGACAGGGCCTGGCGGTCATCCATCCGGCCTATTACCGGTGCATTTTCAAGAGCGCTCTCCCCAAGTTCGCCCGGTTTGCACGCAACGTATGGGGAATTGCCGGCCAGGACATGACTGAAGAGCAACTCGCACAGGCTGGTATCCAGGCACTGGCCGATTTCATCGCTGAATGCGGCCTACCCACCCGGCTGGGCCAGTTGCATTCCAAGGTAGAGATCACGCCCGCGCTGCTTCGGCAGGTGGCAGACAGCTGCAATACCCTGCCGAACGGTTACAAACAGCTGACCCACGACGAGATTTACGGAATCCTGTCTGCCTGCCTGTAAGCCACATGGGGATACAGCAAATTGTTTCTTTCACACAAAAACCCGAGCTTCTTGGTTTTCCAAGACGCTCGGGTTTTTTCAGCAATAAAAAGCAGGGGGATACAGCTCCCCCTGCAAATCAACGGGTATTTACTCGACCAAACTGCTGATATCCTGGTAGGTATCCAGGTCATCCGGCAGGGTGACAACAACGCCCTCACCGGTTTCGGTGATCTCGTAGTTGGCAGAAACCGTCATATCGATGGTCTGATCCTCGATGGTCATGCCCATATCCATGCTCATCGACATGGACTTCCATTCACCATTTTCGGGGGTAACCGTAATGCTTACATTGTCGATTGCAACAGTTCCAACGTCGGCCGTCATACCAGCCATCTCAAGGATGTTGGTGATCATGCTATTCATCGAATCGGAAGCATAGTTGATGGCGTAACTACCGTCTTCATTCTTTACAATGGACTCAAACAGCGAAATGGGCTCTTTGGCGGTCATGGTATCCAGGTTCAGATCAGCCAACATATCGTCAAAGCTCATGTCCATCTTGTACTTGGTACCGTCCATGTTCATGTAGTAAGCACCATCGGTAAAGTAGGCTTCCATGTTCATGGTCTGTTCGGTTTCCGCGCCCTCGGTCGCCAGCGACTCATCGAGTGTAATGGTCATGGTACCGTTCATGGACATTTTCGAAGCGTCAATGCTGTTCAGGTCCATATTCGCTGCAACGTCCATGTCCACATTTGCGTTCATCAGGTTGGCGCCGTTGAGCTGCATATCCATGTTCATGGTCATGGCCATCGCCATATCGGTCAGGCTGGCCATATCCTCGCTCAGCGCCATGTATTCACGGTAAGCCGAGAAGGTGGCCTGGGTGGCCTGTGCCTTGGTGGCATCGACCGCGCCGTCAGCTACCAGCTGATCGAGCAGGGTGTCATAGTCGCCGCTCTTGGGCTGGGTAGCCAGGGTGGTGTAGCTCATTGCAACGACATCGTCGCGCAAGAAGTTGTCTGCGTCGCAGTTAACCGCATCGACAACCCCTACTTCCGTGGCGTAGTTCAGCGCATCATTGTAAGTAAAGTCGGCGTTGTCACCCGAATCCGTGTAACCCAAGGAGCGCAGCAGGAAAGTAGAATACATCTGTGCAGTGCAGGCGCCGTTGGGATCGTATGTGGTGTCTGTTGCGCCGGCGGTCAGGTTGTTTTCATACAACCAGCCGACATAGGGCTGCGCCCAAGCGGGTACGTCGGTAAAGGGGGTCTCATAGGTATTGGCTTCCGCGTCCTGCGCACCGCCCAGCAGGCGAACCAACATAACGGCAGCTTCGGCACGTGTGGGTGCGCGATCCAGCTCATAGCCATTTTCGGTGCCGCTGAACAGGTCCATTTCATTCAGGGCGTCTGCGCAGTGGGTAAAATCGGCCGCTGCTGCCGAAACGGTCAGGCTTGCCGCCACAGCCGTACCCAAAAGCAACAGCTTACAGGATTTCTTCATTTTCGTTTCCTCCTTTGCATTTGTAGCCATTATAGCATAACTTTTCGAATTTGTAATCAAAAATTCATAAAATTTTTTATTCTTCACAAACTATTTATGCAGCTGTTCAAAAGATTGCGCCCTGTTTTTACCTTGTATTTTAAAACATTCCTCTTTCTGTATGATGCAAAAACCACAAGTTGAAAGGATGAAATTGTATGACAAATCTTCGAAAATGCGCTGTAATCGGAGTCGGCTTTGTAGGAGCGACTGCGGCCTTTACCTTGGCCACCAGCGGGCTATTTACCGAGATCATCCTGCTCGATGCCAATCGCAAAAAGGCTGAGGGTGAAGCGGCTGACATCAGCCACGGCATTGCCTTCACCCAGCCCTGCGCGGTCCGCGCTGGCGAATACACCGATTTATCTGAGTGTGGGCTCATTGTCATTGCAGCAGGCGCCAACCAGAAGCCTGGCGAAACCCGCATTGAGCTGCTCGGCCGCAACCGCGTCATTTTGCAAAGCATCCTGGATCACCTCCTGCCAGTCAACCAGGAGGCCATCTTGCTGATCGTCTCCAATCCTGTGGACCTGCTGACCTATATGGCGCAGCGCCTATCCCGCTTGCCCGCCGGACAGGTCATCGGCTCGGGTACCGTGCTGGACACCGCCCGGCTCAAGCACCTGCTCGGCCAATCGCTCGGAGTGGATAGCCGCAATGTTCATGCGTTCATCATCGGTGAACACGGCGACAGTGAGCTGGCGGTTTGGTCATCGGCCAATATTTCCGGCGTGGATTTGGACGACTATTGCCGTATCTGTGGCAAAGATGCTTCGCGCGAGGCTCTGCATCGCATCTATATATCGGTCCGCGACGCGGCCTATGCCATCATCGAGGGCAAAGGCGCGACCTATTACGGCATCGGCCTGGCCGTGCGCCGCATCGCCGAGGCCATCGTGCGCGACGAACACTCGGTGCTGCCGGTTTCCAGCGTGGTGTCCGGGCATTATGGCATTTCCGACCTATGCCTGGGATTGCCCTGTGTGGTCGGCCGGAATGGTGTGCAAAATGTATTGGATATCCCCCTCAGCGCAGCCGAACAGGAGCAGCTATATGCTTCGGCCCAAAAAATGCGCGCATTGCTAAGCGAAATCGGCCTATAAACTGGGGCGCGCTGATCGAACAGCGCGCCCCAGTTTTTGCGGTGGATTACAAATCAGACGAGAGATGAACCCCCTCTGGATTCGCCTCTCGTCCGATTTTACAGTGTATTTTTGCTGTAGCATATTACTTTTTCAGCAGCTCAGCCAGCAACATGACTTTATCCACATTGCCTTCAATCTTGAGCTTGCCCTCGGCAAACGCAACCTGCGGCGTCAGTTTGCCGGACAGGATGCGATCCAAATTGGTCATGGTCAGCGAGATTACTGCATCATGGTCAATATATTCATACGGCATCACCGACAGCACGCCGTCACGCACTTCGATATAAAATACGCCTGTAATTTTACCGGTCAAGTTGACCTGAATTGCCAACTTGCCCTGAGTACCCGAAAGGTCCCGATCTTTTAACCGTCTATATACCTTTGCAATGAGTTGTTCGACAGTCATTCGCTTTCACGCTCCTCTATCCAAAATGCCTCTCGTCCAGCGCGCGACTAGACGTTTTAAATCACCTTCCCTATTATCCAACAATCAGGTAAGAATTGCAAGCATAATTGAAGGAGAAAACTTGAAAGCTTCATAAAATCAGGTCTTTTTCACAAATTCATTGCCACATTTGGGACATTTAATGTTGATTTTCCCTTTGCCACGCGGCACGCGCAGGTAGGTTTTGCAACATTTGCACTTGAAATAGCGATGGGTTTTTCGGTCGGAAAAGCGCAGCCACACCCCATGTACCTTGCTTTTCAAAGGCAGCCATAAACCAAGGAATTTCTGATTTTCAGCCTGGCGCCGGGCATGGTTGCGCGAGAACATCCGGAAATAGCACAAAAAGAGCAGCACCAGGATCAAGACCGCCAAGATATCCAGCCGTACAAAGCTCCACACAGCGGCCAAAAACAGGCCGGTGAGAAGCAAAAACTGGTTCAGTGTGTCGTTTCCGTAGCGGCCATACATAAACCGTCGTAAAAAGTCAAACATGAGGCATTCTCCAATCTGTTGAAATTTCCCCCTGCATTGTCAGTCCCTTATGAACCAGCTGCATCCTGAATGCGTACCAGAGCCTGGTCCCGCCCGTCGCCTTTTTCGGCTGAAAACGGGATCACTTCTACCGCTTCGGGCAGGGCCAACGTCTGCCGGATCACGGCTAGATTGCCCGCCCGCTCACTCTTTTTCACTTTGTCCAGTTTGTTCGCTAGAACCAAGAACGGCATCCCGGTCTGCAAAAACCATTGCGCCATGGTCTGATCGTCCGCCGTCGGCGGGTGCCGCATATCCACAATTTGTATGCCCAGCGTAATCAGTTCGGACGCAAAATAGGTTTCCATCAGCCGTCCCCAGCGGTCGCGCTCGGCCTTGGACACCTTGGCATAGCCATACCCGGGCAAATCGACAAAATAAGCCTTTTCATCGATCAGAAAAAAGTTGATATGTACGGTTTTTCCCGGCTGGTTGCCCACGCGCGCAAAGTTCTTGCGGCCCAGCAGCCGGTTAATCGCCGAGGATTTTCCCACGTTGGATTTGCCGGCAAACACGATCTGCGGCAAACCGTCGCGCGGGAAATCACCCGGCTTCACGGCGGAGCGGATAAATTCCGCCCGATGTAAATTGAGCATAAGCTGTCCTTTCCGATGTTATTGACGCAGCGCTGTGACCGGCTGGCTCACCTGCGGCACCGGTGGAAGGGATGGCTGCTCCTTTTTTTCATCCTTGTCCCCTTTTTTCAGCGGGATACGGCGCGAAAAATCGAGGGCAGTTTCTATCACAGTGTCCATGCTCTCTGCGGCTACAAACCGCAAGTTTTCGCGCACCACAGGCACAATTTCCTCCAAATCGGGCTCATTTGCCTTGGGGATGACAACGGTCTTGACGCCGGCGCGATAGGCGGCCATGGTCTTTTCCCGCAGCCCACCAATGGGCAGCACCCGTCCGCGCAGGGTTACCTCGCCAGTCATTGCCACATCATGCCGCACCGGCGCGCCGGTCAGCGCTGAAATCAGCGCAGTGGTGATGGTCACGCCTGCCGATGGGCCGTCCTTCGGGATGGCCGCCTCGGGGAAATGAATGTGCATATCATATTCTTTGTAGAAATTCGGGCTGATCTCCAGCATTTCGGCACGCGAACGCACATAAGTCACCGCTGCCTTTGCGCTCTCCTGCATGACCGTACCCAAGTTGCCGGTCACTTCGATTTTGCCTGTGCCCGGCACCACGGCAGCTTCGGCTTGCAGCATTTCGCCGCCCACGCTCGTCCACGCCAAGCCGTTAACCACGCCGACCTCGTCCCGTTTGGCCACTACGTCATCCTTATACTTCTGCGGACCCAGCAGCTGCTCGAGATTTTTTTCAGTGACGCTCAATTTTTTGCCCGCGCCGTCGGCGATTTGCTTGGCCGCCTTGCGGCACAGCTTGGCCAACAGCTGCTCAAGCCGGCGCACACCGGCTTCGCGCGTATAGCCTGTAATCATTGCGTGCATTGCCTCTTCGGATATCGAAAGCATCCCTTTTCCCAGGCCATGCTTTTCCATCTGCTTGGGCAGTAGATGCCGCCGCGCGATCTGGGCCTTTTCCTCCTCGGTGTAGCTGGGCAACTCGATGACTTCCATGCGGTCGAGCAGCGGCCGCGGCACATGGCTCAGGTCGTTGGCTGTCGTCACGAACAGTACATCCGACAGGTCAAACGGCAATTCAATATAGTGGTCGCGGAAAGCGCTGTTCTGTTCGGTATCCAACACCTCCAGCATAGCAGAGGCCGGGTCACCCCGGAAATCATTGCCCATCTTGTCGATTTCGTCGAGCAGCATGAGCGGGTTTTTGCTGCCCGCCTGGGTCAGCGCCGCCATGATCCGCCCGGGCATGGCGCCGATGTAGGTCTTGCGGTGGCCGCGGATGTCGGCCTCGTCCCGCACGCCGCCTAGTGACAAGCGCACATACTTGCGGCCCATTGCTTCAGCCACCGACCGGGCAATCGAGGTCTTGCCCACACCAGGCGGTCCAGATAGACACAAAACCTGTCCGCGCAGTTCGGGCGCCAGACGTTTGACTGCCAAAAATTCTAAAATTCGCTCTTTAACCTTTTCCAAACCATAGTGGTCACGGTTCAAGATTTTCTCTGCCCGCGTCAAGTCATGCCGTTCTTTGGTCTTTTGCGTCCAAGGCAGGGCCAAAACCGTGTCCAAATATGTACGAATGACACCGCTTTCGGCTGACATACTGCTCATCCGGCCCAGCCGGTCGGCTTCCTTATAGAGCTTTTCCGCCTGATCTTCGGGCAGGTGCAACGCTTCGATCTGTTCCCGGTAGGCATCCACTTCGGCGCTGACATCGTTTTCGCCCAGCTCGTTTTGAATCACTTTAATCTGCTCGCGCAGGTAGTATTCGCGCTGGTTGCGGTCGATCTGCTCTTTGAGCTCGTCCTGGATATCGCTTTCGATCTTAAGGATCTCAATTTCGTCGGTCAGCAACCGGATGACACGGGTCAGCCGCTTGGTAACGTTCAATTCCTCCAGGATTTCCTGTTTCACCGGATAATCGACCGCAATATTTTGGGTAATATAATCGGCCAAGTAGCCAGGCGCGCCGCCGGCCGCCACTGCCATCACCACATCCCCGGACAGGCGCGGGGCATAGTCCGCATATTCGGCAAAGCGGTCTTGTGCGGCGCGGACAAGGGCCTGTTCACGGCGGTAAGAGGCGTGCGGCAGGTATTCTTCCAGTACCTCCACCTTTGCGTACAGGCAACCGCCACTCTCCAGCGACTCAAACTCCAATGCGCGTGCGCGTAACTGTCCTTCAACCAGTACGCGAATATTATCGCCAGGCATCCGCAAAATCTGCTTAATGACGCAGATCGTGCCGACTTCATATAGATCCTCCGCTTGCGGTGTGTCGGTTTTCAACTCTTTTTGTGCGGTCAGAAAAATGCTTTGGCCGTCCTTCATCGCCGCTTCCAATGCTTTGATGGATAAGAGCCGGCCGACGTCAAAATGAATCAGCATCTCAGGGAACGCCGTGAGCCCGCGCAGCGGCAGCACCGGCAACACCCGAACGGTCTGTTCTTCATTCAAAGTCATATCTTCAACTCCTAAAAAAGGGGGTTCACTTACTCTATCTAGTATAGTCGAAAGCTTTTCAGAATGCAAGCGACAACATCTGGCGGAATAGACAAACTGGGGGCGCTTATCCCCCTTTTTCACGCAAATAACCGCCAAAATGTTTCAAAACCTGCTAGATTCAAAATATCCTTCGGCAGGACTTTGAACCCGTCTGGCACAGGGCCGCACCGCCTAAATATAAAAATAAGGCCGCAAATTGGGCCTTATTTTTCATTATGCGGTCTTTTCCGGCTTCGGGTTATCCGGTTTCCGTGTAATGCCCGGTGTGCCGGTCCGGTCGATGACGTCTTTTGTGATCGTAACACCCACAATATCCTCGTCCGAGGGGATTTCAAACATAATCTCTGTCATGACCTCTTCGAGCACGCCGCGCAGGCCACGTGCGCCTGTTTTCCGCTCCACAGCAATCCGTGCGACCTCAACCAGCGCATCGTCGGTGAACGACAGCTCTACGCCATCCATTTCGAGCAGTTTCTTATACTGCTTTACCAGTGCGTTTTTGGGTTCGGTCAAGATGCGCACCAATGCATCCTGATCCAAGCTGTCCAAGCTGACGATGGCAGGCAGGCGGCCAATGATCTCCGGGATTAGGCCGAATTTCATCAGGTCATGGGGCTCAATCTGGCTGAGCAATTCGGAGATATTCTCCTCTTTACGGCTTGTCACCGTTGCGCCGAAGCCAAGCCCCTGCTTGCCGATTCGGTTTTGGATGATCTTTTCAATGCCGTCGAAGGCGCCGCCGCAGA
The DNA here is from genome assembly GCA_904420185.1 of uncultured Butyricicoccus sp. Lineage (GTDB taxonomy): Bacteria > Bacillota > Clostridia > Oscillospirales > Butyricicoccaceae > Butyricicoccus_B. The sequence continues at coordinate 15,156 of CAJFUJ010000065.1, forward strand.
TAAATAAGATATTGGTCGTATCAATTTGGATGAAATCCTGATGCGGATGCTTTCGTCCGCCCTGTGGCGGAACATTGGCAGTCGTCCCCTCGAGCATCTTGAGCAGCGCCTGCTGCACGCCTTCGCCTGAAACGTCGCGTGTGATCGAAGGGTTTTCGCTTTTGCGCGCGATTTTATCGATCTCATCGACGTAAATGATCCCCCGCTGCGCCAATTCGATATCAAAGTCGGCGGCTTGGATCAAGCGCAGCAGGATATTTTCCACATCCTCGCCTACATAACCGGCTTCGGTGAGTGTGGTCGCGTCGGCAATGGCAAAGGGGACCTGCAAGGTTTTGGCCAGTGTCTGCGCTAGCAAGGTTTTGCCCGAGCCCGACGGCCCCAGCATCAGAATATTGCTCTTTTGCAACTCTACGTCGTCTCCGCCGTGGAAAATACGCTTGTAGTGGTTATATACCGCAACCGAGAGCGCGACTTTGGCACGCTCCTGTCCGATCACATATTCATCCAGCACCGCTTTGAGCTGCTTGGGTGTCGGCAGGGATTCCAGCGACCCCTCGGGTGCTTCGTCGAGCGCGGTGTGCATACCGAGCTCTTCTTCCAGAATACTCGCGCAAATGCCAATGCACTCGTCGCAGATATAGACGCCCGGCCCAGCGATCAGTTTGCGGACCTTATTCTGCGTTTTTCCACAGAAAGAACATTTCAGCGTCCGAATATCATCATTATTATCCATTCAATACCTCTCAATTCCGGCTCAAAGTCACAGCATGCCGCATTTACACAATTTCAGAAAACCGCTCCCCAGCTACGACCGCAGGGAATGCAGCCGCAGCTGGGGCAGCGGTCCTCAAAGCAGCCCGTGACTGCTCAGCGTTTGTCGAAAACTTTGTCGATCAGGCCGTACTCCATCGCCTCTTGTGCGCTCATAAAATTGTCGCGCTCGGTGTCTGCCGTTACAATTTCAACCGGCTTGCCCGTATTTTCGGCAAGAATCTGGTTCATACGCTTTTTAATCGTCTCCAAGCGCTTGAGATGGATTGCCATATCGGTAATCTGTCCCTGTGTACCTGCCGAAGGCTGATGGATCATAATCTCCGCGTTGGGCAGGGCATACCGTTTTCCTTTGGTGCCTGCCGCCAGCAAGAAAGCGCCCATGGAAGCCGCCATACCAATACAAATTGTTGACACATCGCATTTGATATAATTCATGGTATCATAAATCGCCATACCGGCCGTTACCGATCCGCCCGGGCTGTTGATATAGAACGAGATATCCTTATCCGGGTCCTGGGCCTCCAAATAAAGCAACTGGGCCACAACCAACGAAGCGGTGACATCGTTGACTTCTTCAGACAGGAACACGATGCGGTCATTTAAAAGCCGCGAATAAATATCATAGGAACGTTCGCCGCCGCGGTTGGTCGGCTCAATCACCATAGGTACCAAACTCATCTTCTTGGTTCTCCTTTCAATATCCTTTGCTTTTCGGATGTTCTCCTTTTATCCCCAAAAGATATGTATGGTAAAGGCAGATTATTCTTCTACTTTCTTTTCCGCCTTTTTCACGGCCTTTGCATGGGTACGCAGGAACTCGATCGCCTTATCCACCCGCATATCCGCCATCAGCGCGTCAGCAGGCATAACTTTCTTGATCTGCTCCATCTCCATACCGTACTGCTCGGCCAGCTTTTTAAACTCCTCTTCAATCGCCTCGTCGGTGATCTCCAGGTTTTCCAGCTCAGCCACTTTCTTAAGCGCCAAGCGTCCCTTGACCTGCTTCTCAGCCTGCTCACGGAACATATTGCGGAATGCAGCCATATCGGTACCCGTGGCCTTGAGGTAACCCTCCAGGTTCATGCGCTGCATTTGCAGGCGGTACTCAAAGTCACGGATGATGGTGTCGATCTGCTGCTCGATCATCGCGTCCGGGACATCGGCCTGCATGCCCTCGACCACCTTGTCGATGATGTTCTGCTCAAATTCGCGGTCGGCCTCGGTGTTGCGCGCATTGGTCAGGCGCTCGCCGACTTCCTTTTTGAGGTCGTCCAGGGTTTCGGCGGTATCGGAAACGTCCTTTGCAAACTCGTCGTCAATTGCAGGTGCGATGGTCTCCTGCACGGACAAGACCTTGCACTTAAACACTGCTTCCTTGCCTGCCAGGTCATCGGCCACATAGTCATCCGGGAAGGTGACGGTGACGTCCTTTTCATCGCCTTCCTTGCAGCCGATCAGCTGATCCTCAAAGCCCGGAATAAAGGTACCTGAACCCAGCTTGAGCGGATGGTTTTCACCCTTGCCGCCCTCAAAGGCCACGCCGTCGATGAAGCCCTCGAAATCGATGTGGACCGTATCGCCGTTCTTTGCTTCGCGCGAAACGGTTTCGGTGCGGGCAAAGCGCTGGGCCATGCGGTCGAGCTCGGCATCAATGTCGGCATCCTGCACATTGACCTCGTCGCGCTCGGCTTCAATGTCCTTGTAGTCGCCCAGGGTGACCTCGGGCTCCACCGGCACCTTGCACAACAGCACAACCGAACCGGCATCGGTCATGTCCTGGATTTCCACGTCAGCCTGGGCTACCGGCGAGATCTTTGCCTCTTCCACTGCTTTTTCGAACACATCGGGGTAGCAAATGTTGAGCGCATCCTCGAAGAACACGCCGTCGCCATACAGGCTCTCGATCAGTTTACGGGGTGCCTTGCCCTTGCGGAAGCCCGGGACCGTGATTTTTTTACCGTTTTTCTTGTATGCTTTATCCTTCGCCGCTTCAATTTCCTCGGCAGAGATCTCCACGGTCAGGGCAACGATGCTTTTTTCTTGTTTTTCAATATTCTTGAGCTCCATTTTAGTTGATTCCTCCTAAAAATGTATCCAATCTATTCTATCAGATTTTGCGCTGGATTACCAGACTATTTTTCGGATTTCTCCTTATTTTTTTAGCAAAACCGGCGTGAAGTTCACATGATCGCCCGATACCAGGCGAAACTCGATGCCGTCATGCATCCCTTCGACCGCCCATTTACAGCTGGACGAATGCAGATGGCCGTAAATGCAGCGGGTCACGCCGTAGCGCTGCATCATCCCGATGATCTCCTCACAGCGGAAATTTGCATAAAGAGGCGGATAATGCAAAAAGCAATATTTCTCCGACAGGCCCATTTGTTCGGCCGCCTTGAGCGAAGCCTCCAGGCGGATCAGTTCCCGTTTAAAGACCTTTTCGTCCTTTTCGGCCTGAAATTCCTCCTCATAAAACCAGCCGCGCGTCCCGCATAGGCCTATATTTTCATAAGCATAGCAGTTATTGTGCAGAAAGTCAATGTTGTGAAAGCCGTTTTCCTGCACGAACCGGCGCATTTTGGTCATGGTGTTCCACCAAAGGTCGTGGTTGCCTTTGAGCAGGATCTTGCGGCCGGGCAGGCGGTCCAGATAGGCAAAGTCCGCCCGCGCCTGCGCAAAATCGATGCCCCAGGATAGGTCGCCGCCGATGACCACGACATCGTCCGGCGCGACGACTGCCGTCCAATGGTCCTGGATCTTGTCCATATAATCCTGCCAGCGCCCGCCGAAAATGTCCATCGGCTTGTCCACGGCGCACGCCAAATGCAGGTCGGCCAGGGTATAAAGCGCCATGCCCGCCTCCGTTTCTTACAACAGCAGATCGATGGTATCCAGGATATTGGCCTTGTCCACTACCCGGTCAAAGCGCGGCTGCTTGCCTTTCAGCGCCTGCAATGGCGCGGGCGCTGAAAGGCCGGTCAGGGCGGTCAGCGCGTCCAATTGGCTGACGTCGTCCTGTTCCAGCTTGCCGCCCAGCGCCTCAACCACCGCCCGGCAGAACTTGAACGGGCTGGCCGTGGAAGCGATGACGGTCGGGGTGGCGTCACCGGTCTGTGCGCGGTACTGTTCGTACACCTGCACCGCCACCGCGGTGTGCGGGTCGGACAGGTAGCGTTCGTCCTCCCACAGGCGGCGGATGGCCTGCGCGGTCTGGACATCGTCGCAGAAACCGGCGTCAAAGTCGGCCGCAACCTTGTCAAACAGCGATGCTGGCAGCGTGTACCGCCCCTCTTGCCGCAACTGCTCCATCAGCTCGGACACGACTTTGTCATTCTGCCCGGAAATATAGAATAGTAAACGCTCCAGGTTGGAAGAAATTAAAATATCCATCGACGGCGAATCGGTGGTATAGAACGGGCGGTTCTTGTCGTAGACGCCACCCTTCTTGAAGAAATCGGTCAGCACATTGTTGCGGTTGGACGCGCAGATGAACTTGTGCACCGGCAGGCCCATCTGTTTTGCCAGGTACCCGGCCAGGATGTTGCCGAAGTTGCCGGTCGGCACGCAGATGTTGATTTTGTCGCCCATGCGGATGGTCCCGGCCTGCACCAGATCGCAGTAGGCCGAAATATAGTAGGCGATCTGGGGCGCCAACCGGCCCCAGTTGATCGAGTTGGCCGAGGAGAACAGCATCCCGTGGGCCTGCATCTTGTCCGCAGTCGCCGGGTCGGTGAAAATACGCTTGACCGCGCTCTGTGCGTCATCAAAGTTGCCGCGGATGGCGACCACTTCGACATTGTCCCCCGCCTGGGTGGTCATTTGCAGCTTCTGCATGGGGGATACGCCGTCCACCGGGTAATAGACCATAATTTTGGTGCCCGGCACGTCGGCGAAGCCCTCCAGCGCCGCCTTGCCAGTGTCGCCTGAGGTAGCCACCAGGATACACGCCGTGCGCGTCTCCCCGATTTTTTGCAGCGACGCGGTGAGCAGGTGGGGCAGAATTTGCAGCGCCATGTCCTTAAAGGCGCAGGTCGGCCCGTGCCACAGCTCCAAAATGTGCTTGCCGTCCTTCAGCGTCATGACCGGCGCGGTGTCCGGCCCGCCGAACTTGTCGTCCGCGTATGCCTTGCGCGCAAACCCAGCCAGTTCCTCACCCGTGAAGTCGGTCAGGTACTTGCCCAGCACCAGGGCGGCGCGCGCGCGATAGTCCATGCCCGGCAGGGCGTCCCAGTCGGCCTGGGTCAGGGCCGGGATTTCGGTCGGGCAGAACAGGCCGCCATCCGGCGCAATGCCGGCAGCGATGGCCTGAGCGGCGCGCACCCGTAGGCCCGCGTTGCGAGTGCTTACATAATCCATGTGTATCCTCCAATTTTCTATAACATTCTATGGATAAAAGCGTCTGCGTTGTCGTAAAACAACGCCTGTACTGTGCTTTCCAAATAATTGTGCCGCAGCAGCGTTTCGGCCAGCGCGTCCATGCACCCGGCCGAGGTGATCTCCTGCGGCAGGCTGTCGCAGCCGTCAAAGTCGCAGCCGAGTGCAAGGCAGGATTCGCCGCCCTGCGACAAAAAGTGCTCAATGTGCCGCAGCGCATCGTCCAGCGTGCCCTGGGCGCCGTCGGCGCGAAGAAAAGCGCTATACAGGTTGATGCCGCACAGTCCGCCCCGCCGCACGATCTCGGAAAACTGCAAGTCGGTCAGATTGCGCAGGTGCGGGCAGATCGCCCGGCTGTTGGAGTGGCTGGCCACGAACGGCGCTTCGGTCTGCACGCACAGCTCCCAAAACCCCCGCTCGGACAGGTGGGACACATCCAAGATGACCCCCATGCGCACCAGCGTATCCACCAGTTGCCGCCCGGCCGCGCACAAGCCGGCCTCGTTGTCCGCCGCCGCGCCGCAGGCGTAGGCGTTGCGGTAGTTCCACGCCAGGGTCACCAGCCGCACACCGGCTTCGTAGGCGCGCTGCACGTGTGCCGGGCTGGCCAGCAGCTCGGCCCCCTCGATGGACAGGAAGGCCGCTGCCTTGCCCTTGCGCTGGGCCAGGTCCAGGTCGTCGCTGTCCAGGCAGTGCAGCAACCAGTCGGCGTTGGCGGCAAACTGCCGTTTGGCCTCGTCCAGCAGTGCGTCCAGCCGGTCCTCTGGCGGCAGGTCCCACAGCTGTCGGCTGCGGTGCTCCCCAACTGCGGCAGGCGCGCCACAGAACAGCGCAAAAAACTGCACATATTGATTGTAGCCGGATACTTTGGCGCGGTCAATCATCAAATCGTTTTCCCGCAGATTTTTTTCGGTTTCGTAGCATTCATATAAGGTGTCGCAATGCAGGTCAAAATAGCGCAAAGCCCTTCCTCCTCTATGCGTCGAAAGCGTTTTCCCAGTGGCGGACCAGCGGACGCGCTGCCCCGGCCGGGAACAAAAGCTCGACAATATCAAACCGCGGCTGGCCGCTGTCCGGGTGTTCGAGCAGCCAAGCCTGGGCAGCGGCCAGGATTTTGCGCTGCTTGACCGCATTGACCGCTTCATACGGCGCGCCATAGCGCGCATTGGCGCGCAGCTTGACCTCGACAAACGCGACAAACCCGTCTTTTTGGGCGATCAGATCGATTTCCCCGTAGCGGGTTCGGAAGTTGCGCGCTACAATCGTGTAGCCGTGCGCGGCCAGGTACTGCGCGGCCAGCGCTTCGCCCAGTGCGCCCCGGTTCACCGTCTGGCCTCCGGATGCCGCTCGTAAAATTTTTGCAAAAAACTGCGCCGGTGCAGCGGGCAGGGCCCGTGCGCGAGCAGCGCCGCATGATGGGCCTTGGTGCCGTAACCCTTGTGCCCCGCAAAACCATATGCCGGGTACTGCTTGTCATATTCGCGCATCAGCCGGTCACGGGTCACCTTGGCCAGGATGGACGCCGCCGCGATCGACGGGCTTTTGCCGTCCCCGCCGATAATACACGCGTGCGCAATGTCCAGCCCCTTGGACCGGTTGCCATCCACCAGGGCATAGTCGGCCGCTGGGCTGAGCCCCTGCACGGCCTGCCGCATAGCCTGGAAGGTCGCTTCCAGGATGTTGATGCGGTCGATGGTCTGGTTGTCCACCAGCGCGACCGAATAGGCCAGCGCCTGCGCACAGATAGCGTCATACAATGCTTCGCGCTTTTTCTCGCTGAGCTTTTTGGAGTCGTCCAGGCCGTCGATTGTACACCCGAACGGCAAAATCACCGCTGCCGCGCACACCGGCCCGGCCAGCGGCCCGCGCCCGGCCTCGTCCACGCCGCAGATCCACCCGTATCCGGTGTCCCGCGCGGCCGACTCAATCGTCCAGTCCAGCATTGGCGTAGTCCTCCGGCGTCTCCAAGGTGATGCGGCCGAGCACGCCGCCGCGGAATTCGTCCAAAAAGATGCGCGCCATGCGCTCGGTGTCGATTTCCCCGCCGCGCAACAAAAAACCGCGGTTGCGCCCGGCCTGCTCCAAAAGCGTATAGCCCAAAAAATCGACCGGCTCATCCGGCAGTTGCAGCCGGTAGCGCGCCGCGAGTGCGGCGGGCGCGCGCACCGACAGCAGCTCGAGCACCTTGCAGGCCAGGGTTTCCACGTCCAGGATATCGTCCTTGACCGCACCGGTCGCGGCCAGCAGCAGCCCGGTGCGCTCGTCGTCAAATTTGGGCCACAGGATGCCCGGCGTGTCCAGCAGGTCGATGCCGTCGCCCACACGGAACCACTGGCTGCCCCGGGTTACGCCCGGCTTGTCGGCAGCCTTGGCCGATTTGCGCCCCAAGATCCGGTTGATGAAGGTGGACTTGCCCACGTTCGGGATGCCGGCCACCATCACCCGCACAGCGCGGCCGGTCTGCCCTTTTTGCTGCCATTGGGCGATCTTGTCGGCCAGCACGGTGCGCGCCGCCTGGGCAAAGCGCTCGGTGCCTTTGCCGTGCTGGCTGTCGGTTTCCAGCGCCGCCCAGCCCTTTTCCCGGAAATGGGCCGCCCACTGGGCGGTTTGCGCCGGGTCGGCTAAGTCGATGCGATTGAGGACCATCATGCGCGGCTTAGCGCCCGCGATCTCGTCGAGATCCGGGTTGCGGGAGGCCTGCGGGATACGTGCATCCACAATTTCGCACACCAGGTCGATGTTCTTCAGGTTTTCGAGCATCTGGCGGCGGGTTTTGGCCATATGCCCGGGGTACCACTGGATGTTCATGCGGTCATCCCCCCAAAATTCTCGGGCGGCCATACCACGGCCAGTACATGGCCGATGATGTACCGCTCGTCCACCATGCCCAAGGCGGGGTCGCGGCTGTCGGTGGAGGCGTTGCGATTGTCGCCCATGACAAAGATACAGCCCTCGGGCACGGTTTGTGGAAACTCCATGCCCTCAAAATCCATGGGCAGTTCAAATTCGTTGACATAGTCCTCTTGCAACTGTTCGCCGTTGACATAGACCCTGCCCAATGCAAAGTCGATGTTGATCTCATCGCCCTCGGTAGCGATGATCCGCTTGACGATGGGCCCATCCATAAAGCTCTGTTTGTTGAGCACGACAATATCGCCCTTTTCCGGGGTGTAGCCCAGGTTGCTGACCACCATTATATCTTCATGATGTAGGGTTGGGAACATGGAGGTCCCGTCCACCCCGATCAGCCGTACAACAAATGTAAATAGCAGAACAATCACAATCATGGAGAAGATCAGCGCTTCGCCCCAATCATAAAAGCTGCTTTGAAAGCGCCCTTTTTTCTTCTGCTGTTCTTCTTCAAAGGGCTGGCGTTCCTCCATCTTCTACATCCTCCTCCTTGAAAATAATAGGCTGTGGCACGTTTGCTGCGCGCCCGCCGTTTTTACGTCCAGTGCAACTATTGTTTATTATACCTTTAAAGTCCGGTTTAAGCAACAGGAAGTCCGGTGCTTTTTTTGATCGACACAAAGAGAAAGAGGGAAACCGAAGCTCCCCTCTCTGTGTCCTCTTTGTTTTAGACCTTTTCGACGACCTTGGCAGCTTTGCCGACACGGCCGCGCAGATAGTACAGCTTGGCGCGGCGGACCTTACCATTGCGGACAACCTCGAACTTGGCAACGTTCGGGGAATGTACCGGGAAGGTCTTCTCTACGCCGACGCCGTAAGAAATGCGGCGCACGGTGACCGTCTTGTTAATGCCTGCGTGCTTCATCGCGATGATGGTGCCTTCAAACACCTGGATACGCTCGCGGTTGCCTTCCTTGATCTTAGCGTGCACCCGGACGGTGTCACCAATTTTGAGCTCGGGCAGGTCACTTTTGAGCTGCTGCTCAGACAGAACTTTGACTAGATCCATTTTTCAGTCTTCCTTTCATCCTAGACATTCGTGCCGTATCATTCTCATTAAGGCTGCTTTCGAGCCGGTAAGCAGAGGAATGCCCGTTATCGGATTCCTATTTTACCACACTCCCCGTCCGGATGCAAGCATTATTTTTTTATTCTTAACTTTTTATGATTGCCACCGTTTTATTCGCTCTTTTCATAGATGGCGATGGCCAGCGCTAGGTCGAGCACGCACGAGCCCACGCTCTCATAGAGCGTGATTTCGTCCTGGTCCGCGCGGCCTGGGATCTTGCCGGCCAGTGTCTCTCCCACGCTCCCGCGCACCTTGTCGCGCCCGATCAGGCCCTGCTCAAGCGGGATCAAGATATCGCCAGCCGCGGCCCACAGCCCTTCGACGTGCTCGGTCACGACAAACGCGGCCTGCTGTACCGCCCCGGCGGGCAGCTCCTGCATATACGGGGTAAATGAGCCGATGGCGTTGATGTGCATCCCCGCATGGACGGCCGAAGCGTCAAACACCGGCGTGCGCGACGGGGTGGTCGTACACAAAATATCGGCCTGGGCCACGCATCCCTCAGCGCTTTCGCAGCACACGATCTCATACGGGCGGCTGCGCACCGGCTCCAGCCGCGCGCAAAAGGCCTGCATCCGCTCGGGCGACTGGTCGTAAATGCATACCCGCTCAAGCGTGCGCACCTGCTGGATGGCCAGCACCTGGGTAAAGGCCTGCGCGCCCGTGCCGATGACACCCAGGCAGGCGGCGTCCGGCCGGGCCAGCAGGTCGGTGGCCACGCCTGCGCTCGCGCCGGTTTTGAGCGCGGTGAGGTAGTTGGCGCCGATGAGCGCCAGCTGTTCGCCGGTCTCCAGCGAATACAGGCTGATGGTTGATTGGTCGCTGGGCAGGCCGCGCGCCGGGTTGCCCGGGTACACGGCCGAAAATTTGCTGCCGAAATACGGCGGGTCCAGCCGGATGGCGCTCAGCCACTGGCAGGAATTTTGCTCGCTGGCCAGGGGCATGGCCACCCGGTCGCCCGGATAGGTTTGCCCGTCTACACAGGCCAGATAGGCTGTGCGCACCGCCTGGATGCACTCGGCCATGGTCAGCGCCCCGGCGGCCTGCGCTTCGGGGATCCATTTGATCTTGCTCATGCGAAATCCGCTCCTTTCTCTCTGCGTGCGCCCGGTTTATGCCCAAATGTCGCCAATGGTAAAGCCGTTGACAAATGGGTCGGTCGGGTCGAGCACATAGGTGTTGAACCCATAAATCCACGACTGTCCCCCCACCGTCGGCACCACGGCGTCATAGTCACCGATCTTGGTCTCCTCGACCAGCTCACCGGTGTAGACCGTCCCCAAAATGCCCTCGTGGCGGAACTTCTGGTGCAGGGGCAGCTGGCCTTTGGCGTGCAGCACCGCCATTTTGGCGCAGGTCCCGGTGCCGCAGGGGCAGCGGTCGAGCGCCGCCGTCCAGGTCGCCGGGTTGTCCAGATCGACAAAACCGCTGCCCACGCGCACCGAATTTTTCCAGTCAGCGTTCGGGTTGTCGGTCGGACCGGAAAGCTGGACGTTGGTGATGCCGATGCCCGGGTAATCCGGATGGGCGACCGGCAACTGCTGCTGGGCCGCACCGAGCAGCAGCGAGGTTACGCGGGTGATTTCGGCGCCGTGGGCCGGAGTTAGCTCCAGACCCGGGAACTGGCGCACATCGGCGATGACGTAAAACATCCCGCCCCAGGCCACATCAACCGTTACCTTGCCCAGGTGGGGCACGTCCAGCTCCTTGTCCAGATACACGGCAAAGGCCGGCACATTGCGGAAGGTGACCTGGGTGACCTTGCCGTCCTTGCATTCGGCCTTGATGCGGATGAGACCAGCCGGCGCTTCCAGGGTGAATTCGGTCACCGGTTCGCGCATGGGGATCATGCCGGTTTCCAGCAGCGCGGTCGCTACCGAGATGGTGTTGCCGCCCGACATGACCGGATACTCCACTTGCTCCATGATGATAAAGCCAGCGTCTGCTTCGGGGTGCTTGGGCGGCACCAGCAGGTTGACGCACATGGGCGGATAGCCGCGCGGCTCGCGGCACATGAGCATACGGATCTGGTCGTCGTTTTGTTCGAGCCACTTCATCTGTTCGTACACCGTGTTGCCAGGAATGTGCGGCACGCCGCCGGTGATCACCCGCATCGGCTCACCCGAGTGGGTTTCCACTGTGGTAAAGGTTCGCTGAAATTTCATAGTACGTCCTCCTTCGCACCTCTCCTGGCCCGGCGGGCGCTGGGAGAGGGGGTTCTCTACTTTTAACCATACCTGACGCGCCGCCGGAAAACAAGCCGCAGCCTGCACGAAATCTTGGCGGCAAATTGCTCATTTCGCACAGTGGGCCGAAAAAAAGCGGACCAAAGCCTGTCTATCATACGCCTCTATTTCTCTAAGATCAGATTTATAGTCCTTAAGCTCTTGCGTTCAGCCATGCAAGCAATGATTGCGGAATCTTTTGTTTTCTGCCTATCACTTTATGAAATTTCACGGGCAATAGGGTTTTTATAAATTTCGTCGAAACGTGTTGTCGAATTTCGCCACTATAATAAAGGCATTCCATTTTATTTAGGAGGAAGCCTCTATGAAATACGGTTACATTCGCGTATCCAGCGGCGATCAAAATGAGGACCGGCAGCGGCTAGCCCTGGCACAGCAGCAAATACGCGCCGACGAACTCTACATCGATAAGCAGTCGGGCAAAGATTTTGACCGTCCGGCTTATCAGCAGATGCTCAAAAAGCTCAAATCTGGGGATGTGTTGTTTGTGTTGAGCATCGACTGGTTGGGCCGCAACTACGAGGAAATCCAGTCCCAATGGCGCATCTTAACCAAGGAAAAGGGGGTGGATATTGCGGTGTTGGACATGCCCCTGCTTGACACCCGCCAGGGCAAAGATCTAATGGGGACCTTCATCGCTGACTTGACCTTACAGATTCTCTCCTTTGTCGCGCAAAACGAGCGTGAAAACATCCGCAAACGGCAAGCCGAAGGCATTGCCGCCGCCAAAGCCCGGGGCGTCCGGTTTGGCCGCCCGCCCCGGCCGCTTTCCGACGACTTCTACATCGCATACACCGCCTGGCGGGACCAAACCATGACATTGCGGGAGGCCGCTGACTATTGTGAGATGCCCAAGGGCACCTTCTATTCCAAGGTCCTACATCTTGAGCAAGCTGGTTTGCTGGCATCCGATCTCTTTGACTAAAATCTTTCCAAGCAAACAGCCAGCCGTACAAAGCAAAGCGGCAAAGCATTGTGCTTTGCCGCTTTTGGCCTTTTTAACCGTAGACCTTACCTACCTCTTCTCGGGCGATCTGCACCCAGCGGGAAGCATTTTCCGGGCGATGCCCCAAGGTGTGGTTGTCCTTCATGAGCAGTTCCACCCGGTTGCCGCACTGTTTGCAATAGGACAGCACCTCGTGCAGGCGGCGGCGGATGTAGTCCTCATCCGGATGCGGCACCGCAATATCAGTCGGGCTGACCTTGTAACAGTAGACATAGTCACCGCCGAGCAGCTCGCTCATCTTGCGGCTGTCCGCCCACTGCGAAACCGATACCCGCCGCAGCCGCGGGATGGCCGCTTTGACGTAGTCCCACCGCTTGTCCAGGCCCTCGCAGCAACCGTAGTAGTTGAGCCCAAATTTTTCAGCCAGCTCGTGCTGATAGGGCAAAATAAACTCGTTGACCATATCTGGTGAGACTTCACTGGTCTCTTGGGCTTCGTTGAATCCCCACATGTCCATGAGCTTGACCTGTCCGGGTGTGCCGTGCAGCTGGGATGTGTAGCCGATGCCGCCCGAACCGATGTACATACTGCCCGCGTTGTTGGGCAGCAGGCCATTTTTCTCCAAGTAGTCGAACTTATGCAGGTAGCCGTCGGTGAATCGCCGCATCATGGCATGTACCTGGTCTGGATAGTCGTAAAAGTCGCACATCATGTTTTCCATGCCGCGCAGGTTACAGTAGGACAGCGACAGGTTGGGCGACCACCACCACTTGTGCCGGAACTCAACCTCCAGGATCCCGTCGAACACCTCTTTGGCCAGCGCGAACGCTTGATTGGAGGCCGCCCAATCGACATGGATTTCCGGGGTTTTGATGTACTGCGACAGATCCAGCGTTTCGAACTCTTCGTCCATGTCGGCAAAGGGCGATTTCCACACATAGGCCTCGCCCTTGGTCGGGTCGCCGATGCGCTCCTCTTGGATGCCCCAATCGGTGTCCTGGGCGTGGTACGGCAGATAGAGCTTGGCTTCGACCACCTTGTCGTCCCGCATGACCTCGGCCCAATAGACCTCCTTGCGCAGCCACATTTCCCAGTCCTGGGCCATTTCACCCTGGCATTGGATGGTCTTGTCCCAGGGGAAGATCTCATTCCAGCCGTTTTCGCAATCGATAAAAATGACCGGCTGCTCGGTTTGCAGATCATTGTGAGCGGTCCACAACCGCACCTTTTGCTGTTCATAAGGCCGCTCGGCCAATTCACGCAACCGCAGGGCGATTTCGCGCAAGATTTCACGGTCGTGTTTGGATACGACGCACTTCTCCAGCGGCCAGCCGTGGACCATCAGGTTGCCTCCTTGGCCTTGATCGATACGGTTTTCTCCGGCAAATTCGTCTACTTTCATGCCTATGATTCCTTTCTTTTGATGTATTGTTTGAAGTTTTTATGCTGCCAGACCCAAGGGCGAGAACAGGCAGTAAACACCCAGCATAGCGATGATGCACACCGCTGCTGCCGGTTTGGCCAACCGCCACGGGGTCAGGTTGACCACGCCCGCGTCTTGCAGCTCAAAGGGCGTTTCCCGGGGCCACAGCTTGCCGATGATGAGCATGATGCAGATGTCCATGATGAACAGCGCGCCGCGCACATACAGGTAGTGGAAATCGTATGGCACCAGATGCATGATCGCGTACACCACCGCGTGGACAATCAGCGTGACCTTGGGCGCAATGGCCGGCACCCGCTTGGAGTAAAACCCGACCAGCACCACCGCCAGGATGGATTCGGCGTAGAAGCCAAAGCAATCTTGTAGGAAGTCATACAGGCCGCTGGGCGCGTTGATGACAAAGGGCGCCACGCAGATGGAGATGACGGCCAGCGCGGTGCCGAACTTTTTGCCCACCTGCACCAGGTGGCTGTCGGTGCAGTCGGGGTTGAACAGCGGGCGGTGGAAGTCCAGGGTGTACAGGGTAACGCAGCTGTTGAGCGCCGAGTTAAATGAGGACAGGATCGCGCCGAACAGCACAGCCGCCATCAGGCCGAGCAGCCAGGTCGGGGTGACCTCGACCAGCAGCGCCGGATAGGCCAGGTCGGCGGTTTCCAGGCTGTTGCCAAAGTAGCGGAAAGCCAACAGGCCGCAGATGGTGATGAAGAACGGGTCGAGCAGCTTGAGGAAGGCGCAGAAAATGGCGCCCTTTTGCGATTCCTTAAGGCTCTTGCCGGCCAGTGCGCGCTGGATGATCGATTGGTTGGTGCACCAGTAAAACAGGTTGTTAAACAGCATACCGGTGAACAGCAGCGGCCAGGGCACCATGGGCGGTACCGCGTCGGCCGGGGCGATGGAGTTGAACTTTTCGGCCGGCACGTTGGTGATGAAATCGCGGATGCCGTCAAAGAAGTTGCCGCCGCCCAAAATGCAGATGGCCAGGATGGGCACCAAAAAGCCGCCAATCATCAAGCCCACGCCGTTGACCGTGTCCGACACGGCCACCGCCTTGAGCCCGCCGAAAATCGCGTAAATCGAGCCGATCAGGCCGAGCGCCACGCACACAATCGCAATGGCTTGGAAGGTGGTGACCCCCAGCAGTTCGTCAATGTGGAAGATCTGGTTGAAGGCCAGCGAGCCCGAATAGAGCACCGTGGGCAGGTAGGTGAGCAGGTAGCCCAGCAGGAACAGGAAGGAGATGATGCGCTTGGTGGTGGTGTCAAAGCGCTGCTCCAGGTATTCCGGAATGGTGGTGATGCCGGCCTTGAGATAGCGCGGCAGGAAGATCATGGCCAGCGCCAGCAGCGCGATGCACGAGCCGACCGACCAGTGCATGGCGCTCATGTTGGTGGCATAGCTCTGGCCCGATTGGCCGACCAGCTGCTCAGTGGACAGGTTGGTCATCTCGAGCGAACCGGCGATGACAATGCCGCTCAGGCCGCGGCCAGCCAGGAAATAGCCCTCCCGGGTGTCCAATTTGTCGTCCCTGGTACGGAACCAGGAGATCACGGCGACCAGCACCGTGAAGGCGACGAAGGTAATTAGCGTAAAAAACATAACATCCCTCTTTACAGTCCGTTTTTTTTGGTTCTTCTCTTGCAATACGGCCAATATTGCAACCCGTCGGGCTTTGCGGGTTCATCATAGCATATCTGTTTTTTCTTTTGCAAGCAGGGTGTACATTTTTCCGGCTTATTTTTATGCACTTTGCACAAAGCTATTTGATCGGGTAATTTCACCAAATATTACTTTGATTTTTCTAATTTTTTAAGCAAATCGCATTATCTTGTGTGTTTTACGAAAAATATTCGTTTAAAATTATCAACCATTTTCTCTATCACATTCCAATTTCGCTCTGCAAAATTTTTTTCGACTAAATTTCTGCAAATTTTCAGAGCGTATTTGCAAATTTTCAGCATGGTATTTTACACATTCATGGAATATAATATATGTTTTATTGTAATTGTTTGTATGATATTTGCACGATGCTTTTCATATGGATTTAATGTATATAAATGGTTTCAAATATTTACCCCCCCCCCCCAGGGTTTTTTTCTTTTCTCAACATTTTCGGATATAATTCTTCTATTTTTACATTTTTAGATCAAAAATATATATCTATTTACCACAAAAGCACGTGAAACCCATTTATATCCTGGTTGACAAAGTGCCATTTTTCTGCTATATATAATAGCATTCGTGAGAAGAGAGAATCCGACAATAGAGAGGAACTGCCATGCTTGTACAAAACGAAACCGGTGTTCTGCCCGGCTCGGAACGATTTTACAACGAGCTATCCGCAGATACGATACGGTTGTTTTATTATATTGGCTGTTGCGGCCATTACTTTTGTGAGCGCGGATACCGCATCGCGCGCACCGGCATCGACCAGCTCATCCTTATGTACATCGAAAAAGGAACCATGACTGCTGAATACGATGGACAGCATTACACCGCCCATGCCGGCGATGTGCTTTTGATCGACTGCACCCGATACCACTACTACGACACGCCGGATTATGCAGAATTTTACTGGCTCTTTTTCGGGGGGCTCAATTCCTTTGAAATGTGCAGCTACTTGATTCACGGAAACGGCGCGGTGTTCCGCACCCAAAACAATGCGAAAATCGGCGTGTATTGCCGGTATATCCTCTCCAAATTTTCCACGCACCAGCCATTGCAGGATTCCGAACATTCTAGCATTTTGCACACAATCTTGTGTGACCTTATGCCCAACACCCAGCCGCTCGTCACCGAGCAGACGCTCTCCCCTGCGCACAAGGCTGTGCAATACATCCGCTCTCATCTAAGTGAGCCGATTACCCTCAAGGACATCGCACGGCAAATCGATTACAGTCCTTCCCACTTAATCCGATTGTTCCAACAGGAGTTTGGCCGGACACCGCATGAATACTTAATTTTCATGCGCATTGACCATGCCAAACACCTGCTCAAAACCACTTCTTTGCCCATCAAAGTCATCTCTTCTGAGGTCGGTTATCGCACGGAATCCGGCTTTACCAATGCCTTCACCGAAAAGGTCGGCGTTTCTCCCCGTCAATTCCGTGAGCTTCCGCTCGGTTAAATGATACAACAAAACCGGTATCCCTTTGGGCGATTTGCCCGATTGGGATACCGGTTTTGTCATGTCAGTTGATTCGCCTTCCAGAAGCAGTGCAGCCTTGCAGCAGGCGATCAAAAGGGCGAGGCTGGGAGTCTCCCCGCTTCGCCCTTTTTATACAAACCGGCCGGCTAGCAAAAAGCATACCGTTGCAACCACGCACAACGCCATGCGAACCGCCGCCAAGCACAGCATCTGTTTTTCCACTGGGCCTTGGGCGGTGGCTGCCTTGTTTTTGGCAAACCAGTGCAGCCCCAGCGACAGCGCCACCGCGCCCGCCACCGCCAAAGCACCCAGGACGGTCAAAATTTTGTCCATCGCCATTTACCGGACATACTCGAATTCCATGTCGCCGATCACGACAAAGTCACCTTCCTGCACGCCCATGGCCTCCAAGCGGTCGTATACGCCCGCATTTTTGAGCATCCGGTCCATATACTGCCGGGATTCATAGTCATCCAGGTTGACCGAACCCATCACCTTGTCCACCCATGCGCCGCCGACGACATAGTAATCCTCCACCTTTTCGATGGTGATTTCGCGCTCGTTGGAAGCCGGTGTTTGGGGTACAAAATCAGGCTCGTACCGGATGACCGGCGGCAGCGTCTGCAAGGTCTCCCAGGTTTTCATCACCAGCGCGCGCACACCCTGGTTGGTAGCCGCCGACAGCTCCAAGAAGTCGAAGCCCTTTTCTGCGGCATAGGCGCGCAGGCGCTCGATGGGGGCGCGGTCGTCGCCCAGCAGGTCCACCTTGTTGGCCACCAAAATCTGCGGGCGGCTGGCCAGCAGATCGCTGTAACCGGCCAGTTCGGCGTTAATGGTTTCCACGTCTTCAATGGGGTCGCGGCCCTCGCTGCCCGACACATCCACTAGGTGCAGCAGCAGGCGGCAGCGATCCACATGGCGCAAAAAATCATGCCCCAGGCCTGCGCCTTGGCTGGCGCCTTCGATCAGGCCGGGGATGTCAGCCATGACAAAGCTCTGCTCTTCGCCCACGCGCACCACGCCCAAATTGGGGGTCAGGGTGGTAAAGTGATAGTTGGCAATCTTGGGCCGTGCAGCCGACACCATGCTCAGCAGGGTGGATTTTCCCACGTTTGGAAAGCCGAGCAGGCCCACATCGGCCAGCAGCTTGAGCTCCAGGGTGACATCGAGCGACGCGCCCGGCTGGCCGGGCTTGGCAAAGCGCGGCGCCTGCCGGGTGGGGGTGGCGAAGTGGGTATTGCCCCAGCCGCCGTTGCCGCCCTTAGCCGCAACGAAGGGCGTATCGTCCGACATATCCTGCAAAATCTGCCCGGTTTCCTGGTCGCGGATCAGGGTGCCGCGCGGCACGCGGATCACCAAATCGGCGCCATCCTTGCCCTTCATGCGCTTGCCCATGCCATTTTCGCCGTCCGGGGCCACGTATTTCTTTTTGTAGCGGAAGTCGAGCAAGGTGGAGAGGTTGTTGTCCACCTGGAAGATGACCGAACCACCTCGGCCGCCGTCGCCGCCGTCCGGCCCGCCGGATGCGATGTATTTTTCCCGGTGGAAGCTGACCTTGCCGTCGCCGCCCTTACCGGCCACAATTTTGATCTTTGCAACATCGATAAACATGCTTTCACCTTCTTTGTCTGCGTGTTAAAACAAAATCCCAGACAGGGACTGTCTGGGATTGAAAGGGTTTGACTTACTGCGGATAGACAGAAACCTTTTTGCGGTCCTTGCCGACGCGCTCAAAGCGAACCACGCCGGAAACCTTAGCAAAGAGGGTATCGTCCGAACCACGGCCCACATTGGTACCCGGATGGATCTTGGTACCGCGCTGGCGGACCAGGATGTTGCCAGCCGGTACGACCTGACCGTCCGCACGCTTTACGCCCAGGCGCTTGGACTCGGAATCACGGCCGTTCTTGGTCGAACCGACGCCCTTTTTATGTGCGAAAAATTGCAAGCTAATCTTCAGCATCTTCATGCACCTCCGTTACGCTGAGATATTCGGGATATTGTGCGGCAAGCTCGGTATAAAAGATGTGCAGCGCACGCAGCCCATCCTGTCCGGCAGCGATCTGCCCGGCTGGAAGCCGCAGACAGATATGTGCTCCTTCGTCCTCGATGACGGCATCGACCGCCAGCCGCTGCACATCGTAGAGCAACGCATGGGTCAACTGCACCGCACTTGTAATAGCCGCACAAACAATATCCTCCCCCTCGTCCGCATAACCTGCGTGACCGAGGAGATCGACTGCCGCCAAGTTGCCTTGGGACAGATAAAACTTGATCTGCGTCATTACGCGTTGATTGCGTTAATTGTCACCTTGGTGTAGGGCTGACGATGACCCTGGCGGCGGCGATAGCCCTTTTTGGGCTTCATCTTGAAGATATGGATCTTCTTCTGCTTGCCGGTCTTGTCCACGGTCGCGGTTACGCTGGCGCCCTTTACATAGGGAGCGCCGACCTTGAGCTCTGCGCCATCTCCAACAGCCAGAACCTGATCAAACGTCACGCTTGCGCCGTCCTCTACGCCGAGTTTTTCTACGTAGATCACGTCGCCTTCGGATACCTTGTACTGCTTGCCACCAGTTACCAAAATTGCATACATATTCGGTAGCACCTCTCTTTCGTTTTTAGAGTCACGCTCGTGCGGGTGGCGCCACGTTTGGACGCACTTTACCTACCCAGCTTGATGCGGCTTTTTGTAGGATACCACATTTTGATCCCGATGTCAACCGAATTCTCCCGTTTTTCTTGGTTTTTTTGAAGCGGCGGACCGGATTACTTGGACGGGTTTTCGGTGATCTGCACACCGTTGTCGGTGCCGACGATGATGCGCTTGCACATATTGAGGAACAAGCCGTGCTCGAGCACGCCGAGCATACCGGTCAGCTTGCCGTAGACGTCCTGGATGTCAAAGCCCGCGCCCAGGTGCAGGTCGGCGATGAAGTTGCCGTTGTCGGTGACAAAGGTTTTGCCGTCCTTTTGGCGCAGCACCGGATGGAACCCATAGGCTTCCATGCGCGCCATGGCCTGCTTGGAACCGTATTGGGCGATTTCCACCGGCAGATGGAACGCGCCGATGTGTTCGACCAGCTTGGAGTCGTCCATAATCCAGATGACCTCCTTGGCCAGAGTCGCAACCACCTTTTCGCGGTAGAGCGCGCCGCCGCCGCCCTTGATGGCGTTGAACTGCGGATCGATCTCGTCCACCCCGTCGATGGCCAAATCCACATGGTCGACCTCGTCGATGGTCAGCAGCGGGATGCCCAGTTCCCGGGCCTGCGCCTCGGTGGCCTTGCTGGTCGGGATAGCCTGGATTTTCAGGCCGTTCTTAACCATCTCACCCACCGCGTTGACCATGTGATAGGCGGTCGAGCCGGTACCCAAACCGACCACCATGCCGTCCTTTACATATTCGGCCGCCTTGTCGCCCGCAATCTTTTTCTTATCCATTTTGATTTACCTCCAAACATGTCAAATTTGCGTCCTGCCGCGCCGGATTCCTCCGCCCCGGCAAAACGCCCCATTCCTGCTTCTATTATAGCTTTGCAGCCGCCCGAAAGTCAATGCTTGCCGCAAAAGGCCGCAAGGGTCCCGTATTACGCGTGCGGCAAGTGACCCGGCCTTTCCAGCTTGCACACGCTTTTTCGAGTGTATTACAAATATATCCTTGACTTTTTGCGCCGAAACTGCCATGCTATGCATATGCAAAATACGCAATAGTAGAGAGGACTATCACTATGAACGTACTATGCTTTGGCTCACTGAACATTGACTACACCTATAAGGTGCGGCATTTTGTGGGCAAGGGGGAAACCCTGTCGGCCGATTCTCTATCGGTCTATTGTGGCGGTAAGGGGCTCAACCAATCGATTGCCCTGGCGCGGGCCGGCGCAGCTCCCTTTCACGCGGGCGCTATCGGTGAGGATGGACGGCAACTGCTCGAAGAACTGGGGCAATCCGGGGTGCAAACCCGGTATGTACGCATCCTGCACCATGTGCGCACCGGCAATGCCATCATCCAAAACGACAGCGCGGGCGACAACTGCATCCTTTTATACGGCGGCGCCAACCGGGCGGTCACCCGCACCCATGTGGACGAAGCACTCGCTCACTTTGGCGAAGGGGACGTCATTTTCCTGCAAAACGAGGTCAGTATGCTCGATTACATGATCGAGCAGGCCCATGCGCGCGGGCTCTATGTTGTTCTAACCCCCTCCCCCATGGAGCCGGATATTCTGGAGCTGCCATTGCAATTTGTAGACGCCTGGGCGCTCAACGCCATCGAAGCCGGGCAGCTGCTCGGCCGGCCGTCGTTTGCTTCGCCCGAAGAGCTGGCGCAGGCCATGCACGAGCGTTTTCCAGCAGCAGCCGTGCTGCTCACCGCAGGCGACGCAGGTGCGGTCTACTGCAAGGGAGACGAGCTGGTCTATCAGCCGGCTTTCCCAGTGCAGGCCGTGGATTCCACCGCTGCGGGCGATACCTTTACCGGCTTTTTCTTTGCCGCCCGGTTCCGCGGGCTGCCGGTCGCGCAGGCGTTGGAAATGGCCGCGCGCGCGGCGGCGCTTTCAGTCACCCGATCGGGCGCGTCGGCATCCATCCCCACCTGGGAAGAGGTCCAGGCCTGGCGGCCGGACGGTGGGAGCCATAATACTGCTCGATAATTTACTACTAAAACCTCTTGACTTGAAGTCTACTTTAAGATGTATGCTAAACATGGCGTATGAATCTGTGCACAGGCACGGTTGTTTCTTGAATCTTTTTCTTTTGCACACGGCCCTGCCACGCTGCGTGCAATCTGTTTTAGGGAGGTTTTTTCATGGCAGTTTCATCGTTCGCGCAACAGTATCAGGACCGTTTTTTTGCGGGCAATCCGTGGGCGGCTCTCAAAGATGATCCGGAATTTGCCGAATTCTTTTCAAATTTTGCCTTTGATGAGGTCGTGCAGCAGGATGACTTGGACGACCAGACCCGTTTTATGGCCATTTTGGCCACGCTGCTGGGCTGTCAAGGCGTAGACGCGTTCCGCAGCCTGCTGCCCGGCGCACTGCGTGCAGGCGTGACGCCGGTACAGGTCAAGGAAATCGTGTACCAGGCAGTCGCTTACCTGGGCATCGGCCGGGTGCTGCCCTTCTTCCAGGTGACAAACGAGGTCTTTACGGCGCAGGGCATCGCGCTGCCGCTTGCGGGCCAGGCCACCACCACCCCAGAAACCCGCCGTCCAGCCGGCACTCAGGCCCAGGTCGATATCTTCGGCGAGGGGATGCGCGATTTTTGGCAGGCCGGCCCCGAGGACAGCCGCCATATCAACCGCTGGCTCGCGGCCAACTGCTTTGGCGATTATTACACCCGCGGCGGCCTGGACTATAAGGCGCGCGAGATGATCACCTTCTGTTTCTTGGCGGCGCAGGGCGGCTGCGAACCCCAGCTGACCAGCCATGCGGCGGGCAACATCCGCATCGGCAACAACGAGGCATTTCTGATCAAGGTGCTCTCGCAGTGCCTGCCCTATATCGGTTATCCGCGCAGTCTCAACGCGCTGCGCTGCATCCGGGACGCACAAAAATAACCCACGCGAAAAACGCGAAAAAGGTCTTGACGGATATAAAATATCTGCTATAATGGATTTGCTTGCTCGGAGGGCAAATCATTCATAGGAAATGAGGCGCTGGATAAGGCAGGTGGTTGAAATGCCGCCCCTTATCCAGCTTTTTTTGTGCGCCGGGCAGATCAAAAGGGGGTATCGTATGCAAAAAACATCCAATTTGACCGAAGGGAACATCTTCGGCACACTCATCCGGTTTGCCGTGCCGGTGCTGCTGACGCTATTTTTACAGGCGCTGTATGGCGGCGTGGACCTGCTGGTGGTCGGCCAGTTCGCCCAGACGGCCGACGTGTCCGGCGTGGCCACAGGCAGTATGCTGCTGCAAACGGTGACCATGATGATCACCGGCCTTTCGATGGGCATCACCATCCTGGTCGGGGAAAAAATCGGCAAGCGCCAGCCGGACGAGGCCGGACGGGTCATCGGCGGCGGCATCTGCCTGTTTGCCATTGTGGCGGTGGTGCTGACCATTGTGATGGTGGCGGGCGCCGAGATGTTGGCCCGGTTGATGCACGCACCAGAGGAAGCCTTTGCCCAAACGGTACACTACATCCGCATTTGCGGCGCGGGCGCGGTGTTCATTGTGGCATATAATGTATTAGGCAGCGTATTTCGCGGCATCGGCGACTCCAAAACGCCGCTGATGACGGTATCCATTGCCTGCGTTGTCAACATCTTTGGCGACCTGCTGCTCGTGGCTGGGTTCCACATGGGCGCGGCGGGCGCGGCCATTGCCACGGTCGCGGCCCAGGCGGTGAGCGTGGTGGTTTCCTTCCTGGTCATCCGTCGCAGGACATCGCTGCCGTTTCACTTTTCACGGGCCAATCTGCGGTTTGACCGCAAGATCATGGGCTCGGTGTTTCGGCTGGGCGCGCCGGTTTCCTTGCAGGAGCTGCTGGTTGGCACCTCGTTTTTGCTGATCCAGGCCATTGTCAACGCCTTTGGCGTGGTCCCCTCGGCCGGGGTCGGCGTGGCCGAAAAGGTCTGTTCGTTTATCATGCTGGTGCCTTCGGCGTATATGCAGTCCATGTCGGCCTTTGTCGCCCAAAACATGGGCGCCGACAACCCGCTGCGCGCCAAAAAGGCGCTTGGCTACGGTATCGCAACCTCGCTTGCGGTCGGCTTTCTCATGGGCGTGTTCACCTTTTTCCGCGGCGATTTGCTGGCGCTGATCTTTTCCAAGGACCTGGCTGTTGTGGCGCAGGCGCACAGCTACTTAAAGGCCTATGCCATCGACTGCCTGCTCACACCCCTGCTCTTTTGCTTTACCGGCTACTTCAACGGCTGTGAAAAGACCTTGTTCGTCATGTTCCAGGGCATTGTGGGCGCGTTCTTGGTGCGCATCCCGGTGGCGTTCCTGGTCAGCCGGTTTGCGGACACCACCCTGTTTGAAATCGGCCTAGCCACCCCTGCTTCCACTTGCGTGCAGATTGCGCTATGCCTTGCCATGTTCATTTTGATGGAGCGGCGGAATAGAAGGGAGATTGAAGTATGAACATCATCACCATCAGCCGGGAATTCGGCAGCGGCGGCCGCGAACTCGGCAAGCGTTTGGCTGGCCTGCTGGGCTTTGCGTATTATGACCGTGAAATCCTGACCACGCTTGCGCACAACGCCGCGCTGGACGAAACCTACGTGGAAACAGCGCTGGAAACGGGCTGGCTGGCGCGCATCCCGCTCACCTTTGGCGCGAGCTTCACCTATCTGCCCAGCACGCCGCACGATCCGGCCCACCTGCTGCGCGAAGAAAACAAGCTGCTGCGCACACTGGCGCAGCGCGGCGACTGCGTGATCATCGGGCGCAACGCAGATCTGATCTTACAGTCCATGGAGCCGTTCAAAATTTTCGTCTATGCGGATTTGGAAGCCAAACTCGCGCGCTGCCGGGCACACGCCGCCAAAGAGGAACCGGTGGACGACGCTACCCTCAAGCGGAAGATCCGCCAGCTCGACAAACAGCGCGCCAACCATCACGCCCTGCTCTCTGCCCACGCTTGGGGCGACAAAGCCGGCTACCACCTGTGCGTCAACACCACAGGCCGGCCCATCAAAACCCTGTCCGACCAGGTGGCGCATTACGCCCGGGCCTGGTTTGCCGCGCGCGGGTAAAATCAAAACCGGCATCCCTATATGACACAGGGACGCCGGTTTTTGGTTTTGTCAGGCTTGCTTATCCTCAGACGGCTCAAAGGCCGGTTGGGCTTCGCCGTCCAGTGCAGCCAAGGCATAGCGCAGCGAAAGGGTCAACCGGTTTTTTTCTGCTTCATCGGCCGCTTGATCGATGCGGGATCGGAAACTGCGGGTCACGCCGCCGCGAAGGTCGTCATCCTGCATATAGCGCCACAGGCTGCGGCGGGTGGTGGTGTGGTCAAAGAGCTTGGCCTGCAAGAACACCTGCCCGAGCGCCTTGCGCAGCGCCGGAAAATTGGGCTCATAGTAGCGCTCGCCGACCAGCTCGACCATCGCGTAAATTTTGCCGTGGTTTTTGGGGATCATGGCGGCCAACGCCTGCTCCAGCATCCGGTCGCTGGCCAGGGTGGTGAAATCGATCTGGAAATTGTGGCACTCAAAGCCGCCGCTCGGGATGAAGCGGAACTTGACCTCGTCGCCCAGCTGGCCGAACAGGAAGCCCTTGCGGCCGGTGTCGTCCGAGCCGACGCTGACCGGGCTGCCCGGGCAGGCGTAAATGGTGTTGCCTGCGCGGCGCATGCCGCTGTATTCATGGTTGTGGCCCAAGGCGGCATAGACAAAACCGCTGTGCTTGAGTTCAGATGGGGTGAGCGGATTGTAGCCGCTGCGGCCCTTGAGGTCGCTGTGTACCAGCAATAGGTTGGGGCGGTCGGGCGACAGTCCGACATCCAGCGGGATGGCTGCGCCCTGCCCGCAAAAGGCGGCGCCCCAGACAACCGCCTTCTCTCCCACTGGAAACGATGTTAAGTTGGGGGATGTAAAGACATAAACCCGTTCGGGCCGCTGGGCGGTGAGGTAAGGGCTTTCAGCACACAGATAGTCGTGGTTGCCGGGCGAAATGAGCACGCAGCACCTGGCTTGGGACAGGATGTCGAACGCACGCTTGACAATGGGGCTGGGCGGCTGGGGCTGGTCGAACAGGTCGCCTGCGATGAGGATGGCGCTGACAAACTGGGCGTTGGCGTAGTCCACGGCCTGTTGCAAGACAGCAAATTGGCTTTCCTGGGCCACGGCCGCCTTTTCTGCCGGCAAAAACGAATAAGAAGCGCCGAGATGTAAATCGGCGAGATGAACAATGGTCAACATAAAACGGGCTCCTTTTCAAGAGATGGTTTTATTATAGCATGAAATCGTTTGTCCGGCCAGCGCTTTTGCTAGCATGGAATCCCGCAGATTTTTCGCCCCAAAACCAATGCCCACCCGATCAATTCGGGCGGGCATTGGTTGCATTCTTCACAAAATAAACAGTAGGGGGGTAAAAAGGGGGGTTCAAAAGAGAAAACAGAAAAAATCGACATTCTGTCTGCCAGCGCGGGATTGACCATGTCCCTTGCTGACATAAACAGTATACCGCATAATCCGGCGGGATATGTGAATAAGGTATGAACGAGTTGTAAAGAAAATTTGCACATTTTTCACGCATGAATTCGCCGCATGGGCCGGCAAATCCCGGCTTAACGCGGCAAATTGCCGCGGCGTTTGATCTGACGGATATCGTCACCAAAAAAGCGCAGCGGCGTAAATTCTCCCAACAGGCGGGAGGCAACCGCGGCCGAATAGCGCTTTTCGAATTCACTTGGTTGGAGGTTGGTGTTGACGATCATAGGCCGGTGGGCCATCAGGCGGGTGTTGATGAGCGCGTAAAAGACCGATGTAGCAAAGGCGGTGGTCAATTCGGTTCCCAAGTCGTCCAGGATGAGCAAGCCGGCGTGTTCATATTTGCGCACAGCGTCCTGGGCGATGCCTGCGTCCGCACCGCCGAACTTCAGCGCTTCGTAACAGCCGAGCACATGGATCGCGGTGTCATAGGCGACCGAAACCCCGGCTTCGGACACGGTTTTGGCGATGCAGGTGGACAGGAATGTCTTACCCAGCCCAGCCGAGCCAAACAGCAGCAGATTGGGCGATTGTGCGCCGAAATGGCGGGCGTACGCAACGCACAGCCTGAGGTTGGCCTCCATATTTTCGCGCGGTGAAATCCCAAGGCGGCTGTCTGGAACCGAAGAATAGTAGTCCAAGCGGAAGGATTCAAAGTTTTGGTCGCGGATAGGCAGGATGGTGGACAGATGCTCGGTCAGACGGTGGGCATATTGATCTTTGAGGCACTGGCAAGATGTCGTACCGATATAGCCGGTGTCGCCGCACAGCGGGCAATCCGGCACGTCGTCCAAGTAATTACCCGGTAAGCCATGGCTGCGCAGCAGTTCGGTTCGTTCGCGCTGGAGCGCCAGGTTTTGTTCGCGCATTTGCGCGATGGCAGCTTCGGGATCGCCGCCGCTTTCTAGGGCGGCACGCAGCACAGAGGCCGCCGTCCCGCGCAGGATGTCGTCGATGCGGCGCACCCGGGGGATCTGGTCATAGACCGCGCGGCGGCGCTCTGCCAGCTTACGGGCGCGGTTTTCCCGCTTGGCTTCCATTTCTCGCAGCAGCTCGGATAGAATTTTTCGGTCCATGGATCAGTCCTCCTTGTTAGCGGCGCGGCGCTGTGCGACTTCGGCAAGCCATTCTTTTTCCCAATCTTCAAGTGTATCCGTCTGCGCAGCGGGTGGTCCTTCCGGTGCAGAATACAGCGGTGCCGTCCGCCGCTCGGGCTCCAAAGCCGTGATTTCGGATACGGTATGTACGCCTTTTTCATGCCAACGATCGAGGATTTTTCGCAAATAATTTAGGCTATAATGGCCGATGGTTTGCTCCGTACGGCGCATACCCAAGGCAATTGCATCGGGGGAAAAGCCTTTTTCAATGCAGTCCTGTGCAAATTGCCGTTCGGAGGGCTGCGGCTCACGGCCTACCAGTTTCATAGCCTGGAAGACCGCTTGCTGCAATGGTTTTTCCGCTTCGGCACGGGCCAGATATTCCTGGGCCTGCTGAAAGGTATAGATGCCCATATCTGCCCAGAGCGCTGCTTCCCGCTCAATATCCCGGCGCTTGACATTGCCCCGGTCGCGCTTCAGGTAGCTGAGCAGCTCAATGATGACCTCGGCCGGCAGTCCCAGATGGTCGTAGATGAAAAACAGGCTGCGCACCTGGGATTCACTGAGCACACCCCCTAGGACATCTTCAGCGCTCAGGCAAACAGCCGCAAATTTATGGTCGCCTTCGCGGGCTTGCCGCAGTTCTGCAGCCGTATAGCGCGGTTTGTCCAAGCTGCCTGTCCCCACGGGCGTGGGCGAAACTTGAATGGTCAGCTGCGTAAGGGTAAAATAAGCGCGTTCGAAGCGCTCCTTGGAAAAGCGCAACGCACGCATTGCCGTCTTTTCATCCACCTCTCCGCCATGGCGCAGCGCGTAGAGGTAAAGCAGCGCGCTGTCGCCATCGCCGCAAGTGATCAATTTATCCGCAATGTCACAGCGGATGATTCGGTATTCCCCTTCAGGCAATAGGGAAGATAAACGCATGAAAACCTCCAAAAAACAAGCGGCAGCGGCACGCCCCAAGGCGTGGCTGCCTGAAAATTGCAAACACAAATTGCCCTTTCGGTCATTTGGACATCTTGTAGTTCTATTATAGCCTCTCTTTTCCCCTCTTGCAACCTTCTTTCTTTCGAGAAAGAAAGAAGGCAAAGAAAGCTTCACTGCCGCCTAACGGCGGGGGTGCTTTCCCGGTTCGCGCTGCATTTGATTTTTATGATATAAGCCGTTTGTTTCGCAGCAACAGGGTGCAGGTTTTTCAAAAAGCCTGCGGGGGTACAGGCGGTAAAGCACCCTGTAAGATTTGGCGTTCGATTTTTCTACGGAGGGGGTCATCAATCCATCCATCTTCGCAGAGCACCCTGTTGAAGTAAAGCAGCCAGATGGTTTGAGCTGCTTGATGACGCGCATAACGATTTTCCATTCACAACAGCCTCTCGTTTCCTCTATGTAGGGATGCCTGGCTACCAATAGTTTCCCAAATAATAGGGTTTTTATTCTATTCATGGTTGACCAATTCAGATTGAACTTTTTTGAAAACGACCTTCTGGCTTTTCCCTCTCTTTTTTGCTGTAAACCGACTGTGCAATAATTTTTGTGCATTGACTGAAATTTGTGGAAACAGTATAATGGAATTATACAGGGGCCAGACCGCTTGACAGCCCCCGGCCGAGCCAAGGGCAATGCCCTAGAATAGGAGGACTTGTTATGGATATGCAGAGCCACCCGCTGCTCCGCTCTGACAGCTACGGGAAAATTTTTTTGTATTGTACGCACACCGATTGTGCATGTGTGCCACGCCACCGCATCCGCTTATCCGAACCCATACAACCGGAACTGCTTAAGCAGGCGGTCAAATTTTCGCTTTTGCGGTTCCCTTTTATGATTACAGGCATTGAAGCCACCCGTACCCAATATATTTACCGGCTTTTGGCCGAAGATCCAGTGGTGCTGCCGTTCGACGGATGCACCACCCGTTATACCATCGGCTCCAAAGACACAAACGGGTATATGTTTCTGGTCGGCTACCACGAAAATGAGATTTTCATGGAATACCAACATAGCATCAGCGACGGCCGCGGCTTTGAAGAATTCATTCGATGTGTATTGTTTACATATCTCAAACTATGTGGCCACCCGGTGGAAAACGACGGCACCATCCGTACCCTGGATACCATTTATACATTCCAGGAAAATGAGGATGGCTACCAATACTTGGACCGCGAATATTCGGGCAAGGGCGTCTACCAAAAGCCTGACGCTCTCCACGCCGAACAGCTGAGCGACTTGGACGATGCGCCTGAGATTGTCACCGAAGTGCGGTTCCCCTTCCAGCAGCTGCGCCAGGTCGCCCACGCATGGTCTGTGTCGCCTCTCACCATCCTATCCCCCCTGTTTTGCCGTGCGTTTCACGAAAAATTTACCGATGGCTCGGACAAGCCAGTCATCGCACAGATTCCAGTCGATCTGCGGCCCTATGTCCCCAGTGTGACCAGCCGGTATTTCATCTGCTTTGTCGATTTGCCGTATGAAGCCGATTACGCAAAATTGCCGCTCAAGGAGGTCTGCCACCGCAGCAAGGTCTTTTTGGATGAACAGATCGAGCCAGAAAAGCTGCTGTACCGCGCCAAAGCTGCCAGCGATGCCTGTAATAACCTGCACATGGAGGACATTCCCTTGTCCGAAAAAGAACGGCGTGCGCGGGATATGGTGCATAATTTTGTCCATGCAGATAGCTTCATCATCACCAACGTTGGGCAGTTCAAGCTGCCGCCATCTATGCTGCCCTATGTGCTCGATTATGGTGCGGTTTTACCCAGTGCCTCGCAGCCATATGGCCTGTTGATCAGCTCTTACAATGGCTGGATGAAGGTATCCATCGCCCAGCACGACCACGATTTACAAGTGGTCACCCGTTTTGTCCAACTGCTGGCTGAAACCGGTGTGCAGGCCTCTGTCAGCAGTTATCCCTTTGTTGTGACCCGTTTTAGCGGCCAAGAAGCAGCCGCTGCCAGGCCGCATTTATGATCTTGGTTTACTCATTATAATAAAAAACCGAGAGGCGGGGCAGAGAATGGCATCCTCTGCTCCGCCTCTTGTTTTTGTCCCCTACGCACCGGAAACAGGTTCTAGCGCCTGGGGATGTGCAGCTTTCTAGAACGCTTGGGCAGTTAGCCCTTTGCGGCCAGATCCTGCTCGTAGGCCTGAATCATCTTCTTGACCATGTGACCCGGACGACGTTCAGATTTTTCCAGATGCCCTGTGGCAGTCTCGCCGGTAAAAAGCGCAATTTGCAGGTCAATCTTCCGGTTTTCAACGGTTACAAAAATATGGCGGATATATTTTTCGACAAATTGCCGGTCAACCAGCCCGGTCGCAGCATCGCGTCTTGCTGCCTGCAACGCTTGGCGCAGGGCGGCAACTTGCTCTTGCAACGTTCTTCCGCTGTGCTGCTGTCCCTCCAGCGCATCCAACTCCTGCTCGGCCTGTGCAATTTCTTCGTCGCACTGCTGGTTCATGCGTAAAAAATCGCGGTCGCTGATTTGCCCGGTCACGTTGTATTCCAGCAATTTTTCCTGCTTTTTTTGGGCGAGCACACGCCGGTCGCGCGCCTGTTGGATCTGCTGGGCGGCCTCCCTCCCCTCCTGCCGGGCCGACTGATACAGCGCAAGATACCGGTCGATCAGTGCATCGACATCGGTGGGGGTTTGCTGGAATACAGCGAACAGGGCTGGTTTCAATTCATCCTCATAAAGTGGCAACGATGGGCAGGAGGCTGCGCCGTTTTTGATTTTGCCCGAGCAGACCCACTTGCTGTTGTGCCGTCCCTGACGGTCCTTGGCATCGCGGCGGTAATAAGCCGCGCCGCAGTGGGTACAAACCAGCTTACCGGTCAACAAATTGCTGTGATTGCACCGGTTTTGCCGTTGTTTTACGTCTGCACTGCGGCGGATGAGGACTGCGTTGGCCTGTTCCCATACCTGTTCGGATACGATCGCTGGAACAAGTTCGCCGGTTTCATCCTTAAACATCACCCATTCCTCGGCTGGGAGGAATTTTTGTTTTTTGGTGAACATATCCACAACGCGCACCTTGTTGCCCACGTAGTACCCCTTATATTTGGGGTTGGACAGGATACCGGACAGCGTGGTGTGGGCGATTTTTTTCCCGTTGCGGTTGCGGTAACCCTTTTCCCAAAACCGCTGCTCCAGCTGCTTCATGCTGTACCGGCCAGTCGCGTACAGTTCAAACAGCTCTCGGACCATGGGCGCCTCTTCCGGGTCGATGACCAATCGTTTGTTGTCCTTTTTGTAACCGAAAATCCGACTATTGCCCAAGACGACATGATTCCGGATGGCCTGTTGGTGGCCGAATTTGACTCGGCTGGACAGCTTGCGCAGCTCGTCCTGGGCAATGCCGGACATAATTGTCAGCCGCAACTCAGAATCTTCGTCAAAGGTGTTGATGTTGTCGCTCTGGAAGAATACCCCTACGCCGGCGGCGAGCAGGCTGCGGGTGTACTGGATGCTGTCGAGCGTATTGCGTGCAAACCGGGTGATCTCTTTGGTTAGGATCAGGTCGAACAAACCGGCCTTGCCGTCGGCAATCATCCGGTGAAAGTTTTCACGCTTTTTGGTGGTCATCCCGGACAGGCCCTCGTCGATATAGCCGTCCACAAAGGTCCAGGCCGCATTTCTCTGGATCAGATCCCGATAGTAGCTGATCTGGTTTTCCAGCGAGTTGAGCTGCTCGTCGCTTTCGCTGGACACGCGGGCGTAAAATGTCACGCGCAGCGGGATATCATAGATGGGGCGGGTTTTCATCTGCTGGCGAATCATGTGTACGTCCATGGAAGTCACCTCTCGAAGTTTCGTTGTATTGTGCTCAGTATATCATAGGGTATCATGGTTTACAATCGGGATAATCCCGGTGATATACCCATCTCATGGACCGGCCAATACACATAGCAATGATACCCAGTCGGTTTTGTCTGTAATCGTTTTTGCTGTCATGCCACCGCCAAGGCCCTTACAGATCTGGCTTGGATTTGTTTCGGAATGAGAACTGTGCTACAATAGATTTGCATCTATCCCGATCCGATGTGCAGGTATTTTCGTTAAAAGGAAGGAATTGATTATGCAAGGTCTTATGCGTGCAGCAATTTTTGAGGGGAACGGCGTCCTGTCGGTCCAGTCGGTTCCCATCCCCACCATCCAAACCGATTCCCAGCTGCTGCTAAAAGTTGAGGCTGCCAGCATCTGTGGCAGCGATTTGCACGGTCTGTCCGTGCCACCAGGGCAATACATGAAGCCAGGTATCATCTATGGACACGAGTTTTGCGGCCAGGTTGTGGAAAAAGGCCGCGCCGTGTCCCGGTTCCAAATTGGCGACCGTGTTGCGGTCAACCCGCGCGTACGTTGCGGCGCTTGTTATGAATGCACCCACAACAAAGGGGATCTGTGCTCCAATGCCTACCACTCTGGTCAGACTGGCGACGGGGGCTTTGCCCAATATGCGCTCGTGGAGGAGCGCCAGCTTTACCACTTGGACCCATCCATTCCGGCCGAAATCGCCGCGCAAACCGAACCGCTCGCCTGTGTTATGTATGCTATGGGTGTAGCAAAGCCCACGCCAGCCGATTCGGTATTGCTATATGGGGCTGGGCCGGTGGGGCTGACCTTTATCCGGGTGCTGTCGTTATTCGGCATCCGCAACCTGATCGTAACCGCAAAAGGACAACGCCGCGTAGAGCAGGCGCGCCAATGCGGCGCCTCCATCATGGTCGATACCCAAGTGCAATCGGTAGCGGCGGTTATGAAGGAGCATTGGCGCTATGGCGCCGATGTAGTCATCGACGCGGTGGGCCGGGGCGCGATTTTGCCCGAAGCGCTCCCCCTGATGAATCCACAGGGGCGTTTGGTCCTATTTGGGTTGGACAACAACGCGTCCTCCACCATCTCCCCTGCCCTGCTCACCTTAAACGAGCTGTCAGTGCATGGAGTGCTGGGCAAGGACTTCCCGGCTGCCTTGCAAATGCTCCAGCGCAAGGATTTGGGGCTTGACCGGTTGATCACACACCGCCTCCCACTTGAGGACATTGCGCAGGGCATGGCGCTCATGCGGCAAAAAGAAGCCGGTCGCGTCATCCTGCTGCCCAATTGACAGACTGCGCGCCCGGATCGAGCGTTGTTTTCTTCTTGTTTCAGGATCGGCCGCAGGAATGGTGTGCTGCGGCCGATCCATTTGTCTCCGGCAAACCACGGAGTGGATTGCGCACAAACAAACCCGGCTCACAGGAGTGGGCCGGGTTTGTTCATAATTGGGGCAGACCGTTCACATTTGGTCAAGAAGCTGTAAAAGCGCGGCTTGTTGCTTCTCGTTGAGCCGCGACCACCGCTGCAATAGTTCTCGTTGTGATTCGGTCAGGGCAACCGGTTCGCTGCCCTCGGCGAGCAACTGGGATAGGGTGATCCCAAATGCCTTGCAAATCTTGTCCAGCGAAGGAAGCGTGGGGATCATGTTTTTTCGATACCAGGAAGAAATGGTGGACTGCGGCAAGCCCGACCGTTCCGCTAGCTGATATTCGGTCCAACCACGTGCTTGGCGATATGCAGTAACTGCCGCTAGGATATCTTTCATGCCTCCTTGCTCCCTCCACTTGTGTTCTTCG
>CAJFUJ010000066.1 GCA_904420185.1 uncultured Butyricicoccus sp.
GCTCAATCAGCCGCCGGAACGCATCCGGCCCTTTTTCCCGGATGAACTCGTCCGGGTCCTTGGCGCCCGGAATCTTGAGCACCTTGACGGTCAAATCCGCCTTCTTGAGAATATCAATGGCGCGCTGAGCGGCTGCCTGCCCGGCGCCGTCGGCATCGTAGGAAATCACAATATTCTTGGTATGCCGTGCAATCAGGCGGGCCTGCTCGTCGGTCAGGGATGTGCCGAGCGACGCCACAGCCGAATCAAACCCGGCCTGGTGCAGCGCGATGACGTCCATATACCC
The DNA here is from genome assembly GCA_904420185.1 of uncultured Butyricicoccus sp. Lineage (GTDB taxonomy): Bacteria > Bacillota > Clostridia > Oscillospirales > Butyricicoccaceae > Butyricicoccus_B. Next base: position 287 of record CAJFUJ010000066.1, read on the forward strand.
CTCGGCCAAAATAAAGTAATCATTTTTGGTCTTGCGCGCCAGATTGAGCGCAAACAGATTGCGCCCCTTGTGAAAGATGGCCGTCTCAGGCGAATTGAGGTACTTGGGCTTGGCATCGTCCAGCACCCGCCCACCGAAGGCGATGACGTCGCCGCGCTGGTCGATGATGGGGAACATCACCCGCCCCCGAAACTTGTCGTAGAGGTTGCCCTTTTCGCTGCGCGCAACCAGGCCGCAGGCCAGCAACTCCTCCTTGGTATACCCCTTGGCCTGCATGGCGTCCATGGTGGCGAAAAAGGAATCGGGCGCATAGCCCAACCCGAACTGGTTCATCACCCTGCGCCGCAGGCCGCGCCGGGCAAAATATTGCTGGGCGGCTTGGTTTTCCGGCTTCCACAGCTCGGCGTAATAAAACCGTGCGGCCTCACGCATGAGCCCCAGCAGCCGCTCGCGCCTGCGTCCAGCCTGGGGATCGCGCTTGTCCTGCGGGATGGGCAGGCCGCACTGCTTGGCCAAAAAGGCCACCGCGTCGGGGAACTCCAACCCCTCGGCGCGCATGATGAAGGACAACACCCCGCCGCCCTGGCCGCACCCAAAGCAATAAAAGATCTGCTTTTCCGGCGACACCGAAAACGAAGGGGATTTCTCATTGTGAAACGGGCACAGCCCGAAATAGTTGGCGCCGCTGCGCTTTAAAGGCACATACCGGGACACCACGTCCACAATATCGCTGCGCGCGGTCAACTCATCTAAAAAGGCTTGGTCGAAGGCCATGGGAGTGCCTCCTTTCGCGGGGTCATTCTTGCAACTTTTGCCAACTCTTAGGGATAAACAGCCGTTTGTATATGGCGATCGAGTATCGGTCGGTCATGCAGGCGATGTAGTCGCACACCGCCCGGGCCAGGCTGTCGCCCTCGTCGATCAGGCGGCGGTAGTCGGCCGGCAGCTCGTCCACATGCTCGTAAAAGTACAGGTACAGCGACTTGAGCATATTGCGGGCACGCTGTTCTTCGGCCTGGGCGGCTGTGCCGGTGTAGACGTGTGCAAACATAAACTGCCGCAGCTCGAGCATGGCGTCGAGCACGCCGGCATCCATGCCCACAGCTTGCTCGCGCGCGCCGTAGTCGATCATGGCCGACACCAGGGTGTCGATGCGCTGGCCGTGGGTCTCACCCAGGGCGCGCCGCAACGCCTTGGGGATATCCTCCTGGCACAAAAGCCCGCCGCGGATGGCGTCATCGATGTCGTGGTTGATGTAGGCGATGCGGTCAGCGAAGTGGATGATCCGCCCTTCGGGGGTTTGGGCCTTGCGCGCGCCGGTATGGCAGACAATGCCGTCGCGTACCTCAAAGGTGAGGTTGAGCTTTTCCACCCGATCGACAATGCGCAAGCTCTGCTCGTTGTGCCGGAAACCTTCGGCGCACACCTCTCCCAGCGCCGATTCGCCGGCATGGCCAAAGGGCGTATGCCCGAGGTCGTGGCCCAAGGCGATGGCCTCGGTCAGATCCTCATTGAGCCGCAGCGCCCGCGCGATGGTGCGCGCGATCTGGGCGACCTCCAGGGTGTGGGTCAGCCGGGCGCGGTAGTGGTCGCCTTCGGGCGAGATAAAGACCTGGGTCTTGTTGGACAGGCGGCGGAAAGCTTTGGAGTGGATGATGCGGTCGCGGTCACGCTGAAAGCAGGTGCGGTTGGGGCAAGGCGTCAAGGGCGTCTGGCGCCCTTTGCTGTCGCGCGCCAGGGTTGCCCAGCCGCAAAGGGCTTGCGCTTCCTGGGTTTCAATGCGGGTGCGGATACACAAAAGCAATCCCTCCTTATGTTCAAAAGACAGAAACACTCCATCGGGCATGTCTTGGCAAACCCCTGCCGCCAGAATGGACCACAGGGCGAAACCATCTATTTTATTACATACGCAAAGCAGCTGCGAAAAACCTTTTATTTCGCTCGGTTTTTTTCTGTTCGACGATACTTTGTAGAAATCACCGCACAGCCGGGCGGGAAATCGGCATTTTTTGTTCTTTTTGACGAGAACCATTCCTTATATTCTTTATTTTCCCAATCGCAGTGTTTCAGCATATCTCCTCCCCTCTATGCAGCCGCCTGGCTTTCGTGTTGGCAAATGCAAAATATTATGATATAATAAAACAAAATCCAGTGAAAAAGCGCCCCATTCAAGTTTCACCCAAAAAGGAGCAGATTCTGGCCATGAAGAAAATTTCCCTCATCCACGGACCCAACCTTAACCTGACCGGCAGCCGGGAACCCGGCATCTACGGCGCCGAAACCCTGGACGCCATCAACGCCGCAGTCGTGCAAAAATGTGAGCAGTACGGCTGGCAGTGCGTCCCCTTCCAGTCCAACAGCGAGGGCGCGCTCATCGACCGCATCCACGCCGCCATCGGCCAATGCGACGGCCTCATCCTCAACGCAGGTGCGTACACCCATTACAGCTACGCCTTGCGCGATGCCATCGCCGCCACCCGCCTGCCTTGCATCGAGGTGCATCTGTCCAATGTCCATGCACGCGAGGAGTTCCGCCACCATTCAGCCATCGCACCGGTGTGCGCGGGCGTCATCGCCGGGTTCGGCAAAAACAGCTACCTGCTCGCCGTGGACGCGCTAAAGGGGATTTTGGAATGATCGCAAACATCAGAACCGCCATGCGCGCACAGGGTGCAGACGCTGTGCTGCTCACCAGCCAGGCCAACCGGCGCTATGTGACCGGTTTCCATTCAACGGCCGGCGTGGTCTATATCTCGGAAAAACACGCGGTGTTTTTGACCGATTTCCGCTATATCGAAGCCGCGCGCCAGCAGGTTTCCGGCTTTGATGTGCGCGAACCCGGCGACGGACAATCCTACGCCGCCGTGGTCAACAAGCTGCTCCAAAGCGACCATGTACACACCATCGCTCTGGAGGACGACAGCCTCACCTTTGACGACTACACCGATTGGCAGGACAAGCTGACCGCCAAGGTCCAGCCCCAGCGCGGCATGATGAAGCGCCTGCGCGCGATCAAAACCCCTCAGGAGGTCGAGCAAATCATCGCCGCCCAGCGCATCGCTGAAAGCGCCTTTTTGGAGGTGCTGGACGACATCCGCCCCGGTGTCACCGAAAAACAGCTGGCCGCCCGGCTGACCTACCTCATGCTCTACTATGGCGCGGAAAATATGTCGTTCGACCCCATTGTGGTGTCGGGCGCCAATTCCTCCAAGCCCCACGGCGTGCCCAGCCACAAGGAAATCTGCGACGGCGACTTTGTCACCATGGACTTCGGCTGCATCGTAAACGGCTACTGCTCGGACATGACGCGTACGGTCGCGGTCGGCTACGCCACCGACGAGATGTCGGCCGTCTATGACACTGTGCTGCGCGCCCAAAAGGCCGGCATCGCGGCCGCCAAACCAGGCGTCACCGGCAAAGACCTGGACAGCGCCGCGCGCGCTGTCATCGAAGACGCCGGTTTTGGCCCCTATTTCGGCCACGGGTTTGGCCACGGCGTCGGGCTTTACATCCACGAGGACCCGACCGCCTCACCGCGCAGCAAGTCCACCCTGCAAGCGGGCATGATTGTCACCGCCGAGCCAGGCGTCTATCTGCCCGGCCGTTTTGGTGTGCGCATCGAGGATATGCTCTATCTGACCGGGGATGGCTGCCAAAACCTCACCGAGTCGCCCAAAGAGCTGCTCATTTTATAACGCAAAAAAAGTTCTGGAACACACGCTCCGGAACTTTTTTTGCATCATTTTGCCTGCTGGCCGCCTTTGCTGCCGGTCAAATGCCGAACAAGCGCTTGCCGTTTTCGGTTGTCTGGGCAATGACGGTTTCCAGGGGCAAATCCTTGATCTCCGCGATGGCTTCAGCCATGCGGTAGACATAGAGCGAAGAGTTGCGCTTGCCGCGATACGGGACCGGCGCCATATAGGGTGCATCGGTTTCAATCATCAGGCGGTCGAGTGGGGTCGCGCGCACGACTTCCACCGCTTTTCTTGCGTTCTTGTAGGTCAGCACCCCGGTGAATGACAGCAGGTAGCCCAAATCCAGCAGGCGCTTGGCCAGCTCAACCGAGCCCGAGTAGCAATGGAACACACCGCGCACCTTGGGATATTGCTCGACAATGGTCAGGCTGTCCAGGTGGGCCTCCCGGTCGTGGATGATGACCGGCAGCCCCAGCCGCCCGGCCAGCCGCATCTGCGCACGGAATATCTCAGCCTGCGCGCGGCGTCCTTCGACATCCTTGACCCAGTAATAATCCAGACCGATTTCCCCGATGGCGCGCACCCGCGGGGAAGAACGGGCCAATGTTTCGAGCGCAGCCAGGTCGCGTGTCCCCTCCACCCCCTCCAAATTTTCCGGGTGAAAGCCTACCGCCGCATAGACGTGGGGATAGGCCTGCGCGTAAGAGACTGCCTTGCGGCTGGATTCCAGGTCGCAGCCCGGGTTGAGCACCAGTCCCACACCGTTTTCGGGCAGCGAGGAGAGCAGTGCGTCACGGTCGCCATCAAACTGGGCGTCGTCGTAGTGCGCATGGGTATCAAATAGCATAGAAAATCTTCCTTATTTGCAGTTTGCAAAGGAAGGCCACCCAACAAAGCAGCCTGCCTTTTCATCATTTATAGCAGCGTTCCGTTCAGTCCCCAGTTGGGGTATCCGGAAATGGTGAGGTAAATATTGTTTTTGGAAAAGCCCGCCGCCTCCATGGCCTGGAACACGGCTTCTGTAAAGGCCTTTTGGTCGGCCGGAGCTGCGGTGCCGTAGGTCTTGACATCCAGATAGGCGGCATCGCGCTTTTGGCCGCCATAGTACAGGTCGCATCCGTCACAAATCTCCACCATCAGGCCTTTTTCGGTTTTGCCTGGGATGACCTCGATGGCCTGTCCCAGGGCGGCCTTCAGGCTTTCCTTTTCCGAGGCGCTCAGTGCGCGCTCCACATGCAGTGCAATATAGGGCATAATCCCACCTCGCTTCAAATTTTGCGCCGGGTTGGTCCCGTCCGCATTTTGTCCTTTCATCATACCACAGCCGGGCGGCAATTTAAAGGCCAAATCGGATTTTTTTGAGCGCGCGGCCGGCCCGGTAGACCGAGGGGTCGTCCTCGCCCAGGCATTCTTTGAGCCAGCCCAGCTTGCGGTCGGCCTCGTCGAAGGCGCGATTTTCCAAAGAAAGGTAAAAACTGCCCAGCGCCTGCACGACCACATCCGGATGTGGGTCGGCACGCAGCACCTCACGCAGGATGCTGTCGGTCGGCTTGGCGTAGGTCTGTTGGGAGGTGCGGTAGACCTGCCCGCCGCGCAATTCGCGGATATATTTGGCGTCCAGGTTGGCCAGCACGACCGGAGAATTGGTGGTGACGATGAACTGGACCTGCGGGAAACATTGCAGCAGGGCGTCCAGCACGTATTTTTGCACCGATGGGTGCAGGTGCTGCTCGATCTCCTCGATGAGCACCACGCCCGGCGTCTCCTCGGTGACCACCGCGCCCAGCTGGGGGTTGAGGATGGCCATGCGGGCGGCCAGGTCGGCGCACAGCAGCAGCACGGTTTGCAGTCCCTTGCCGAGCAACCGCAGCGGCGAGCGGGTGGTTTCCCCTTCTGCATCGGTGGCCGTGACCTCCAGCTCGCTGCGCACCACGTCGTAGGAGAAGGAGGCCGTCTTTGCCGTCGGGCAGGCCGCCTGGTAGCATGTACCCATGGCTTCGGTCGCCGCATACAGCGCCGGCACCACCAGGTCGGATGGGTCGGGCGGCGGGCCGACAATTTGCAGCTTTTGCAGCTTGGAGTAGGTCATGTTTTCAAACCAACTGAGCAGCAAATTTTCGCTCTCCCCGGCTTGCAGGCAGTTGAAGTAGCCGACCAAGCGGTTTTTGATCCACACCTTTTGCAGGGGGGCCAGGTTGCGGCTGCGCATCCAGTTGCGCGCGCCGTAATAGCAGAACACCGGCAGGATGGTCGGGGCACGCTCCTGCATATTCCGCTGCAAACCGGCGGCGTAGTCGTGCAGGCCCTGCGCACCGGTGAAGAGGTTGCGGTTGCCCTCAAACGACCGGGTCCAGGTCAGCGTCTGGCCTGCAGCCTCGGCGCGCGCCACCAGCCGCACCGGGCCTTTTCCCCCCTGGCGCTGGTCGGAAAACGACAGGTCCTCGGCTTGTACGCCGGGAAACTCGCGCAAATAGGCCGACATCGCCAGCGCGGCCGCGTCCAGCACCGATGATTTGCCGCTGCCGTTTTGGCCGGTCAGTACGGTCAAATCCGAACGGAATTCCATGACGAGCTGCGCAAAGGCGCGGAAATTTTCAAAGGATAGGGCTTGCAATTTCATAATATGACCTCGTAAAACCCGCGCGGCAATGGCGGGGCGGATTATTCAAACGTGCGGTCCAAGTAGTAGGGCGTCGTTTGATAGACATAGTAGTTGAGCCAGTTGGTGTAGAGCAAATGGCCGTGTGCGCGCCATGTCATGCGCGGCTCCAAGGCGGGGTCGTCATCCGGGAAGTAGTGCTGGGGGATGGCCGGGTGCAGCCCGCGGCCTTTGTCGCGGATGTATTCGGCCTTGAGGGTGTCCCGGTCGTATTCCGAATGGCCGAGCACGAAGATCTGCCGGCCGTATTTGGCCTCCACGATGTAGACGCCCGCCTCATCCGACGTGGACAGCACCCGCAGCAGCGGGTTGCGGCGGATGTCCTCCTCGCGCACCTCGGTATGGCGCGAATGGGGCGCGTTGAAAAGGTCGTTAAAGCCCCGAAACAGGTTCTCTTTGGGGAACAGTACCCGGTGCTCATACACCCCGCTGAGCTTTTGCGGCAGGGTGTATTTGGGGATGCCATAGTGGTAGTACAGCCCAGCCTGCGCTCCCCAGCAGATGTGCAGCGTGGAGTGAACATGCGTCTTGGTCCACTCCATAATTTCGCACAGCTCGGGCCAGTAGTCAACCTGTTCGAAGTCCATCAGCTCGATCGGCGCGCCGGTGATGATGAAGCCGTCGTAGCGCTTGTCCCGGATCTCGTCGAAGGTGCGGTAAAAGGTGAGCAGATGATCCTCTGGCGTGTGGGTGGATTTGTAGGTTTCGGTCTGCACCAGGTCAATTTCAATTTGCAGCGGCGTATTCGAAAGGCACCGCAAGATCTGCGTTTCGGTTACGATCTTGAGCGGCATTAAATTGAGCAGTGCAATGCGCAGCGGACGAATATCCTGCGTCAGCGCCCGGTGCTCGGTCATGACAAAGATGTTCTCGCTCTCCAGCACCGCGCGCGCAGGCAGGCTGTCGGCTATTTTGATTGGCATAGATGCAAACTCCTTTTTTCCTCTTTCCCCCTACTTTCTTTCGAGAAAGAAAGTAGGACAAAGAAAGCTTCGCTGCCGCCTACCGGCGGGGTGATGGCCCGCTTGGTGCGTGCAGCCCGTCTCTTGCGACTTTCCCGACTTTTCTTCGTGAAGATTGGGAACCATCCCGTAGGGAAAAGTCGGCCAAAAGAAGCTTCGCTGCCGCCTACCGGCGGGGTGGTGGCCCGCTTGGTGCGGTGCCTACCACCTCGTACGGCTTTGGCTTGGAAAGATGATTTTATTCGCCTTTGAAGGCTTCTTTGACTTTGTCCCAGAAGCCTTTGCGCTTTTGTTGGTTTTCGTCGGTGGTGGATTCTTCGAATTCACGCAGCAGTTCTTTCTGCCGCCCGGTCAAGTTTTTGGGCACCTCGATGATGATGCGGACATACTGGTCACCGCGGCCACGGCCGTTGACGTTCTGGATGCCCTTGCCCCGCAAACGGAACACCGTGCCCGGCTGGGTGCCTTCGGGCATATTGTATTCCACCTTGCCGTCGATGGTGGGCACTTGCAGCGTATCGCCCAACGCCGCTTGGGCAAATGAAACCGGCATTTCACAAATGACGTCCGAGCCTTCACGGGTGAACAGCGGATGCGGCCGGATGGCAATGGTGACGATTACATCGCCCGCCGGGCCGCCATTGGAACCCGCGCCGCCCTGCCCGCGCAGCTGGATGGCCTGGCCATCGTCAATACCGGCCGGGATGTTGACCTTGAGCGTGCGCGATTTTTGCACCTTGCCCGTGCCTTTGCAGTGCGAACAGGGGGTCTTGATGATTTTACCCGTGCCGCGGCAGTTGGGACAGGCGGTTTGGGTCTGGAACATGCCGAGCGGCGTACGCTGGGTCTGGGTCACCGTGCCCGACCCATGGCAGTTGGGACAGGTCTCGGCCGACGTGCCATGGGCCGCGCCGGTGCCGCCGCATTCTTCACAGTTTTCCACCCGCTCGATGGTGATCTCCTTTTCGCAGCCAAAGGCCGCCTCTTCAAAGGACAGCATCACCCGCTTTTGGATGGTCTGCCCACGTTGGGGCGCGTTGCGGCGCGAACGAGACGACGAACCAAACCCGCCGCCAAAGAACGAACCAAAAATATCGCCCAAATCACCCATGTCAAACCCGCCAAAGCCGCCGCCATAGCCGCCCTGGCCACCGCCATAGTTCGGGTCCACGCCCGCAAAGCCAAATTGGTCATACCGGGCGCGTTTGTCCTTGTCCGACAGGATTTCATACGCCTCGTTGACCTCTTTGAATTTTTCTTCGGCAGCGGGATTGTCTTTGTTGAGGTCGGGGTGGTATTTCTTGGCCAGCTTGCGGTGCGCCTTTTTGATCTCGTCGTCCGACGCGCCCTTGCTGACGCCCAGCACCTCGTAATAATCTCGTTTATCAGCCATACAATCAGTCCTCTATACAAGGGGATAGGCGCGCCGGAGCGCGCCTTCGGAGCACACAAGGCGAACAGAGAAGAGTGGAAAGGTCAGCTCTCCACTCTTTTCGTTCGATTGTGCGCTTATTTCTTGTCGTCGTCCTTGACTTCGGTGAAGTCGGCGTCCACAAAGTCGCCCTGCTGGCCGCCAGGCTGCTGTGCGCCGCCCTGGAAGCCCTGTTGGCCGCCCATGTTCGGGTCGCCTTGAGGCGCCTGCTGCGAATAGACCTTCTGCGCTACCTCACCGAACTTTTTAGACAGCGAATCGGATGCCATCTTGATCATTTCGATGTCTGTACCTTTGAGCGCTTCCTTGGTCTTGTTAATTTCGGCTTCTACCGCGCTCTTGTCCTCGGGCGAAACCTTGTCGCCCAGGTCGGCCAGCGCCTTCTCCGACTGGAACACCAGCTGCTCGGCACTGTTGCGCGCATCCACTTCTTCCTTGCGCTTTTTGTCCTCGGCCGCATACTGCTCGGCCTCGTGCATGGCCTTGTCGATCTCCTCCTTGGACAGGTTGGTGGACGCGGTGATGGTGATCTTCTGCTCCTTGCCGGTGCCCAGGTCCTTGGCGGAGACGTTTACGATGCCGTTGGCGTCGATGTCAAAGGTGACCTCGATCTGCGGCACGCCGCGCGGCGCAGGGGCGATGCCGTCCAGGGTGAAGCGGCCCAGGGTCTTGTTGCCGGCCGCCATTTCGCGCTCGCCCTGCAGGACGTGGATTTCGACCGACGGCTGGTTGTCGGCAGCGGTCGAGAAAATCTGGCTCTTTTTGGTCGGGATGGTGGTGTTGCGCTCGATCAGCTTGGTGCACACGCCGCCCAGGGTCTCGATGCCCAGCGACAACGGGGTGACGTCGAGCAGCAGCACGTCCTTGACCTCGCCGCCCAGCACGCCGCCTTGGATGGCCGCGCCGATGGCGACGCATTCGTCCGGGTTGATGCCCTTAAAGCCGTCCTTGCCGGTGATCTTCTTGACCGCTTCCTGCACGGCCGGGATACGCGACGAACCGCCCACGAGCAGCACTTTGGCCAGGTCGCCCGGCTGCAAACCGGCGTCGCTCATGGCCTGGCGGACCGGGCCCATGGTTGCCTCGACCAGGTCGGCAGTCAATTCGTTAAATTTCGCGCGGGACAGGGTCAGCTCCAGATGCTTGGGGCCGCTGGCGTCCGCGGTGATATACGGCTGGTTGATCGAAGTGGACGTCATGCCAGACAGCTCGATCTTGGCCTTTTCAGCGGCTTCCTTGAGGCGCTGCATGGCCATCTTGTCGGCCGACAGGTCGATGCCGTTGGACTTCTTGAATTCGCTGACCATCCAGTCGATGATGCGCTGGTCGAAGTCGTCGCCGCCCAGGTGGTTGTTGCCTGCGGTGGCCAGCACTTCGAGCACGCCGTCGCCAATATCCAGGATGGATACGTCAAAGGTGCCGCCGCCCAGGTCGTAAACCATGACCTTCTGCTCGGTCTCCTTGTCCACGCCATAGGCCAGCGCAGCGGCAGTCGGCTCGTTGATGATGCGCAGCACATCCAGGCCGGCGATCTTGCCTGCGTCCTTGGTGGCCTGGCGCTGCGAGTCGGTGAAGTAAGCCGGCACGGTGATGACCGCCTGGGTGACCGGCGAACCGATATAGGCTTCAGCGTCGGTCTTGAGCTTTTGCAGGATCATCGCCGACACTTCCTGCGGGGAATACTGCTTGCCGTCGATGGATACGCGGTAATCCGAACCCATCTTGCGCTTAATGGAAATAATGGTGCGGTCGGCGTTGGTGACCGCCTGGCGCTTGGCCACCTGGCCCACCATGCGCTCGCCGGTCTTGGAGAACGCAACAACCGACGGGGTCGTGCGCGCGCCCTCAGCGTTCGCAATCACGACCGCTTCGCCGCCTTCCATCACAGCAACACAGCTGTTGGTTGTACCTAAGTCGATACCAATAATCTTGCCCATTTTCAAAAACTCCTTTGAGAGATAGAGATAGGATTAACAAAAATCAATCAGCGAAAGGCCCTAGTTGGCAACCTGCACCATAGCGTGGCGGATCACCTTGTCGCCGATAGCAAAGCCCTGCTGGAACACCTCGGCAATCACATTTTCGCCCAACTCCTCGCTTTCGATATGCATCACGGCATTGTGCTTGTTGGGGTCAAAGGCGGTACCCGGGGCGGCGTCGATCCGCTCCACGCCAATTCCCTTTAAGCTGTCCACCAGCTGGGTCATGGTCATTTCCACGCCTTTTTTATATTCGGCGTCTGCGGTCTCCGCCTTAAGCGCGCGCTCCAAATTGTCATAGGTCGGCAGCAGCGCCTTGACCGCATAAGCCACCGCCTCCTGATAGGCTGCGTCCCGCTCGCGCTGGGAGCGCTTGCGGAAATTGTCGTACTCGGCCGCCATGCGCAGGTGCTGGTCGCTCAGCGCGTCCAGCTTGGCTTGCAGCGCCGCCAGCGCCTCGTCCACCTCGCCCGCCGCCTGGGCTTCGGCCTGCGCGGCGGTCTGCTCGTCTTGCGCGGGTGCTGCGCCGGCTTCGGCCTGCGCAGCCTCGGTCTGTACCGTCTCGGCCTGCGGGGTTTCGGCTTGTTCGGCCGGGTTTTTGTTTTTCATTTCAATCATCCTTTGGCTATTGGTTTTCGTCCAAAAAAGTATCTGCAATCAGTTTATTCAGGCCTTTGGCAAAGCGGCTCAGCCGCGCGGCCAAATGCTGATAATCCATGCGCGTTGGCCCGACGATGCCGATGATGCCCTGCCCCTTGGCGCCGATGTCGTATTTGGCATAGATCATAGAGGCGTCAGAGAGCGGATTTTGCCCGTTTTCCGGGCCAATGAAAAATTGAATGCCGTCGATATTGGGTTTGACCGGCAGCAAATGGCGGTTGTCGGTGATATAGTCGAGCAGGGCCTGCGCCTTGTGGGTGTCGCGGTACTCCGGGAAGCGCAGCAATTTGCTGGCGCCTTCCAAAAAGACCTTTTGGCTGCCCAGCTCTTCGATCAGCTCGGCCAGGTATTCGGCCACCGGTCCCAGCAGCGCGGTCAACCCGGCCGCCCGGCGGACCACCTCGAACCGCTCCGCTGTAATTTCGGTGAGCGGCAGCCCAGTGAGCGTTTGGTTGAGGGTGAAGGTCAGCAGCTCGGCCTCGTCCTTGGACACCTCAACTGCTGTGTGCACCAGCTTGTTTTTCACCTGTCCCGCGTCGGTGACCACCACAATGACAAAGGTCGTGCGGTCCACCGCGACAATTTCGAACTGCTTGAGCACGGTGTGATCCATGTGCGGCGTGACCGCCACCGACACATAATTGGTCAGCGTGGAGACCAGCCGCCCGGCTTCTTGCACCAACCGGTCCAGTTCGCGCACCTTGCCGCGCATCTGTTCGATCGCTTCCTCGTCCGCCTCGCCCGTTTCACAAGCGCCCATCAGCTCATCGACATACAACCGGTATCCAGCTGGCGCCGGGATACGCCCGGCCGAGGTGTGCGGTTTTTCCAGATAGCCCATTTCCTCGAGCTCGCTCATCTCATTGCGGATGGTGGCCGAAGAAAAATGCAGTTCGGGCCGCGCGGCCAGGGTTTTGGAGCCAACCGGTTCGGCGGTACGGATATAGTCGCCAATGATGGCTTTCAGGATCTGTTTCTTACGCTCTGAAAGCTCCATAATGGAGGACTCCTTTCATTTAGCACTCTCGCACTTTGAGTGCTAAGCATAATTTACCACCATACGGCCGAGAAGTCAAGGGGCGCAGGGCAATATTGCTGTGAATATTTTGTGAACCCTTGGTTTCCCGAGCGACAAACGAAAAAGCCCGCAGTCCGAAATCAGAACTGCGGGCTTTATCAGAATGCGCTTAGCGGTTTGCCGTAGCCGTAGCCGAAGCGGTCGCGGTGTGGTTGATCTGCGCCGCCGGATGGGTAGCGCCAACGCCAAACGAAACAAACAGTGCGGCTGCAACCAGGCCGCAGATCACCAGATGGATATTTTTCTTGAAGCTTTCCATGATAATGACTCCTTGTGCGAAAAAATTCTGCAAATTTATAAGTGATTTCGCCGTATGGCTAATTTCCTGAATGCGAGAAATAGTATAGCAGGGCCTCCGTCGGATTGCAAGCAATAAATCTCACAAATCGCGCAAATATCTCGCCATATTTTTGGATATACTCGATAAATTTACGCAGAATTTTACCATTATGTCTCAGAATTTTGCCATTTCTTTTGCAAATTTTGCCGCATCACAGAAGTGCATTAAAATAACATAAAAACTGTTTGTTTGATTTCGATTTGCAGGTGTTTCGTTATAAGTATCAAATTTACATTTATGCCGGATGACCTGCATCGTGCGCTGCTTCGTGACGGAACTACTGCGGCGTTTTCCGGCTGAATGGGTCCATTACCTGGCCGTTTAGCACCGCACCGGTCAGCTTCTCGCCCACGTAAGTCAGCTTGAGCGAGAAAAAGGGCCGGTCCTCGGCCAGCAGGCCAAAGAAGATCTTGTCCCCTTCCCAAATGGGCAGGTCCATGACCTTGTCCTGGTCCACCCAAACCAGCTCCCCCTCGTCGCAGGCCGTCATTTGCCCCTGCCAGCAACTGGCCGTGAACAGGTGCATATATTCGGTCTCCAACCGGTCGGATACAAAGGTCACAATGCCGCGGTAGCGGTAGCTGGTCAACGTCAGGCCGGTTTCCTCCTTGGTTTCGCGCAGAACGCAGTCCTCAGGGCTCTCCTTGTCCTCAAATTTGCCGCCCACGCCCAGCCATTTGTCGTGGCTGGCATCCCCCGCCTTGCGGGTGCGATGCAGCATGAGGTATTGGCCGTCCCGCTCCAGATAGCACAGGGTGGTGTTCTTCATTTGTACAGGATGAGCGCGATAAAGCGCAGGGGCTTGTCGCCATCGTTGCGGATGGCGTGGCGGTCGCCGTCGCCGGTGTAGAGCAGGTCGCCCGGATATAACCGCACCGCTTCGCCGTTGTCATAGGCGGTGGCTTCGCCCTCCAGGATGTAGAACATCTCGGCTTCCCCGTCGTGCTGGTGCTCGCCGATCGAACAGCCGGGCTCCAGGGTGGTCAAGCCAAACAGTCGGCCTTTGCCCATCAGCTCGGACGGATCGACCAGGTCGGTGGACAGCACAACGCCATCCCCACCGCGCATCTGCGGCCGTTCGTTGGTTTTCATCTCATTTTTTCTGCGAATCATGGGGCATTCCTCCTTAAAAGATGGTTTCCTTAATGGTACCGCCTCGCGCGCAAAATTGCAAGCAGATCATAAAAAGGGCGCTACCTTTTTGAGGTAACGCCCTTTTGGGGATGGCTTTTAGGGGGATTCCTCCCCGAAGTCGATGTACAGCTCGGGGTCAACCGCGGTGTCGTTGTAGCGGATCTCAAAGTGGACATGCGGGCCGGTGCTGTTGCCAGTGTTGCCCGACAGGGCGATCATAGTGCCCTTGGTGACCGTCTGGCCCTCCTGCACCAAAAGCGAACTATTGTGGGCATAGACCGTCTTGAAGCCGTTCTCGTGGTCGATGATGACATAGTTGCCGTAACTGTCCGACCACTCGGCCACAATGACCGTGCCGCTGTCCGAGGCATATACCGGCGTGCCCTCGGGGACGGCCAAATCGACGCCTTTGTGCTGGCGGCCGTTGCGGAATTTGAAGGCCGATGTAAAGGTATAGTCGGAGACCGGCGCGATCATCGAGCTGCTGCCGGTGGCCAGCACCGGCGTGCCGACCGCGACCACTGCGTCGGTCGCCTGGGTGAGCACTGCACGGCTGACGATGGTGCGCTGGGTTTCCACCCCGTTGAGGGTAACCACAGTGGCCTGCACCGATGCCTCGCCGTCCTGCCCGGCCTGGACGGTCTGCACGGTGAAGGGGTCCAGCTCCTCGTCTTGCACCTTGCGGGTGGTATACGGGATGGGCTCGGTGTACTCCAGGGTGCTGTACACCTCGACGTCAAGCAGTTGCTGCTGGACCAGGGTCTGCTCGAGCTCTTCGGGGGTCATTTCGGCCGTGGCGGGAGCGGGCGACAGGGTGACATTGACGTTTTCCACGAACCGCGCGTGGTCCGATGCGCTGGACTTATAGGCGTTCAGCAGGTTGTCCAGTGTACTCTGCACATCCTCGAGCGCCTGGCACGCGCCCACCGTCTGTCCGTTGACGGTCAACACTGCCATGGTTTCCAGATCGCTCGACGCGTCGGCCAGCGCGAACACCAGATCCTCCACTGGGTCGTTCTGGCTGGACAGGGCCAGCATGGTCTCGTACGTCAGTTCATCCTCCAGCGTATAGGGCACGCCAAACTGGGTGGAGATACTGGTTTCCATCAGGTTGACCGCCAGCTCGACCGATGACAGGTCGGACACATAGCCGACAATCTGCCCATTCATCGACACCTGGATGGAAGGCTGTATGGCAAAAAGCAGCGGAATGCCGGTTAGGCCGGCCAGGCAGATGGCCGCCGCGGGCAACCGCCTGGGCCTGGGCAGCTGCGGCAAACCAGCCCACCACAGGAAAAGGCGCCGGCGCACAGCGCGGAACCAATCGGGCACGCGGCTGAGTTGTGCCATCCACCGGGCCAAACACGCGGGTTTTTCGTGATTTGACAAGAAATCCATGAGAAAACCGGTCGTTCCTTTCCTAATAAAATTACAAGGAAGTATTATCTTTATCATACGCTGCATGGGTGAAATTGTCAAGCGGCGTTTTGTGAAGATTGCGCGAACTTTTTGCCGGATCACGCGGGAGCGCTTATTTGGGCAAACTATCCGACCGGGCCCGCTTTTCAACCGGTTTTTTATGCGGAAATGCGCGCAAAAACGCTTGCGTCCAGGCGGAAAATCTACTATAATTGTAGGATAGGTAGAAAGCTGAATTTTTTGGAGGAATCGCAACCATGAAGCTCGGTATTGTCGGATTGCCCAACGTTGGCAAATCCACCCTGTTCAACGCCATCACAAATGCGGGCGCAGAAAGCGCGAACTACCCCTTTTGCACCATCGACCCCAATGTCGGCATGGTCGCCGTGCCGGACGCGCGTTTGCAGCCCCTGACCGACCTGTACCACGCCAAAAAAACAACCCCTGCGGTCGTCGAATTCGTGGACATCGCCGGCCTGGTGCGCGGCGCAAGCAAGGGTGAAGGGCTGGGCAACAAATTCCTCAGCCACATCCGCGAAGTGGATGCGGTCGTACATGTGGTGCGCTGCTTTGACGATGACAACATCGTCCACGTTGAGGGCTCGGTCGATCCGGCGCGCGACATCGAAACCATTAACTTGGAACTCATCTTGTCCGATATCGAGCACCTGGAGCGCCGCCTGGACCGCAGCCGTAAGGCAGCCAAGGCCGACAAAAAAATCCTGCATGATGTGGAAATCCTGGAAGCGCTCAAGGCCCATTTGGAGCAGGGCCAGACCGCCCGCACCTTCCCCGGCTTTTCCGATGACGAGGATGTGCGCCGGGTGCTGGGGGAGAGCGATCTGCTGACCGCAAAAAAGGTCATCTACGCCGCCAATATGGACGAAGCCGGTTTTACCGGCGACCAGGCCGAAAATGCCCGCCTGGCTGCCATCCAGTCCATCGCCGGCGCCGAAGGCGCCATGGTTCTGCCCATCTGCGCCAAGCTCGAGGAGGACATCGCTACCCTGGACGACGACGAAAAACAGCTGTTCCTCTCCGAACTGGGGCTGGCCGAGTCCGGCCTGGACCGCCTCATCCGGGTGTGCTACGACCTGCTGGGCCTGATGAGCTTTTTGACCGCCGGCGAACAAGAGGTGCGCGCCTGGACCATCGAAAAAGGCACCAAAGCCCCCCAGGCTGCCGGCAAAATCCACTCGGATTTCGAGCGCGGCTTCATCCGCGCCGAAGTGGTCTGCTACGACGACCTGATGGCCTGCGGCTCACTGGCCGCCGCCCGCGAAAAGGGCTTGGTCCGCTCGGAGGGTAAGGAGTATGTCATGCAGGACGGCGATGTGGTGCTGTTCCGCTTTAACGTCTAAAGGGCGAGGGGTTTGCATTTTGCAGCGAAAAGGCGCATATTCTTCTTACGGGGGATGTGCGCCTTTATGTTGCCTATTTGTTGTTGTAATTGGACGGGAAATGTCATACAATAGGAAAGAAAGAGATTTGACGTCATTTTACAGAGAGGATTCGGATAGACGATGAACAAACGACAAGAAAGGCCTTCCGCTCCGCATGCATGGGAGGGGGCCGCCATAGACCCAAGCCCAGCCGGCACCGGCAACCGCGCGCTGGATGAATTGCTGCGCACGCGAAATACCGAGGACCCCTCGGCCGCGCCCACGGCGCCGCTTGCGCACGAAACGCCGCTTGCGCACGAGGCATTTGCGCCTGACGCGCCCTCTGCGGCCATCGACGACGCTGTCACAGCCGCCGCGTCCGAGAGGACGGCTACCTATGCCCCCTTCGCCGGGCGCTCTGCGGCAAGTGAGCCGGCGGCCGTATCCGAAGCGCCCCGCCGCCGCAGGCTCCGCGACCGCAAGGCCGGCAAAAAGGCCGGAAAAGGCGGCGTCGGGATCAAAATTGCCGCCGCAGTGGCCGCCGTGGTGCTGGTGGTGGCAGGCGCAACCTTGGGCTATACCTACGGATACAGCGGCGTGCATTTCGGAATGAAGGCAGGTGCGATCGACGTGGGCGGCATGTCGCTCGAACAGGCCCAGCAGGCCATCGACGCCGCAGGCCCCTCCCTGCTCGACGGCCAGGCCATCACCCTGACCATCTACGACACCGACTACACCATCGACATCGCCTCGGTCACCACCGGGCTGGACAGCGCCGCCTCGGCCCAGGACGCCTACGACTACACCCACACCGGCAGCTTGACCACCCGGGTGGGCCACGCGCTGAGCGCCCTGCTCGGCCAGGGCGAAGCCCCGCTGTCGGTCAGCGTCAACGACGAGGCGCTTGCCGCCCGCCTGGACGAAATCGCCGCCGAGGCGCTCACCGAGCCGGTCGATCCCAGCTGGACCATCGAGGGCGACACCCTCATCATCGACACCGGCAAGCCGGGTGTGCAGTTTGACCGCGACGCGGTCTCCCAGCAGGTGACCGACAAGATCCGCACCATGGACTTCCAGCCCCTGACCGTTGAGGTCACCACCAGCGACCCGGCTGCCGTGGATATCGACCAGATCGGCGCCGAAGCCGCCACCGAGCCCCAAAACGCCACCGTCGATAAGTCCGACGGCACCACCATCCTGCCCAGCGTGGACGGCATCACCTTTGACGTCGAGCAGGCCCGGCAGATCATCGGCGACGGCAGCGAGCAGACCTACGAAATCCCCATCACCCGCACGCCAGCCACCGTCTCGGCCGACGACCTGGCCGCTGTCCTGTTCCGCGACACCCTGGCCAGCACGTCTACCAGCTTAAACTCGGGCAACAAGCCGCGCACCAATAACGTACGCCTGGCCTGCGAAAACATCAACGGCACCATCCTAAACCCCGGGGACGAATTTTCCTACAACGAGGTGGTCGGTGAGCGCACGGCCGAGCGCGGCTTCCAGTCGGCGGGCGCCTATGCCAACGGCCAACTCATCGACGAGGTCGGCGGCGGCGTGTGCCAGCCCTCCTCTACGCTGTACATGGCCGTGCTGCGTGCCGATTTGGAGGTCACCGAGCGGCACAACCACAGCTTGACCGTGGCCTACACCCCCTTGGGTGAGGACGCCACTGTCTCCTGGGGCGGGCCGGATTTCTGCTTCCGGAACAACACCGACTACCCCATCAAGATCGTGGCCTACCAGTCGGGCGACGCGATGTATATCGAGCTGATCGGCACCAAAACCTCGGATAAGACGGTGTCGCTGAGCACCGAGATCTTGGAGACCCTGGAGTACAGCACCATCGAGCAGACCGACTCCTCGCTGGCCCCCGGCGAGCGCCAGACCAAGCAGAGCGGTGCGACCGGTTATAAGACGGTGACCTACAAGACGGTCACCGAAAACGGCGAATCAACCACCGAGGTGGCCAACCACTCGTCCTACAAAAAGCGCGACCGGATTGTGCTGGTCGGCCCGTCATCCTCCTCTGCCCAATCTTAAAAGAATACGAGGAAATACTCTATGAAACTAAACGCTGCGGTGCGGCGCGAAATCAAAGCCCAGGCCCGCGCCTGCCTTTTGTCCCGCCTGCCGTACTGTATTTTGGCCTTTGCGGTCTATCTAGTCCCCACCCTGTTTGTCAGTATGCTGACCGCCGTCCCGCTCGACGCCAACCTAGGACAGCTGATGACCATGCTGGGCCTTGGGCTGGCCTGTGAAATCCTGCTGCTTGGCCCCATCATGCTGGGCGTACAGTATTTCTTTGTCCGCATTTCCCGCGGACAAACCCCGCCCCTCTCTGCCCTGTTCGCCCCCTTAGCCGGGGCGCGGTCGGTTTGGCGCGGCATCCGCATGACCTTGTGCCTGCTGCTGCGTACCCTGCTGCTGATGTTCGTGCCCACAGCGCTGTATGAAGCGGCGATGTATGGCTTGCTCTTTTGGCAGCAGGGCGGCGGGCTGCCGCTGGGCACATTCGTGCTGCTGTGGACGGCCGTGCTGCTGCTCTATTCCCTGGTCATGCTGCCCATTCTGGGCTATCTGCCCAGCTACTGGATGGGTTACGCTGTTTTGGCCGACGACGAGCAAACCGGCGTGTGGCGGGCAACCGGCACCGGCCCCAAGCTGCTGCGCGGCCAGCGCTGGCAGATGGTCGCCTTTACGCTCAGCTTTTTGCCCTGGTTTTTGGGCGGGTTTCTGACCTGCGGCCTACTCACCGTGTTCGGGGCGATCTACCTGTTTGTGTCGCTCTACGGTCTGTATGACCGCCTGTCCGGCCGCCAGCCCGACACCCCACCGCAAAATCCGCCCTTTATGGGATAAAAAAACCCCCGGCGACTGCCCACCCAAACGGGCGTCTGCCGGGGGTTTTTTACCGTCTATGGGGTACTTACAGGGTGTGCAGCAACGCTTTGCTGAGCAGCACAGCCGCCTGCTCGACGTCGCGCACCGCGCACATCTCGCTGGGCGAATGGATATAGCGGGTCGGGATGGAGATGGCTCCCGCCGGTACACCGGCGCGGCTGCGCTGCAAGGCGGCGGTGTCGGTGCCGCCAAAGCGCAAAATCTCCCGCTGCACGGGTACTGCGGCCAGTAGCCCGGCTTCCTCGAGGGCCGAGCGCACCTTGGGTGTGCACAGCGCCGAGTGGTCCATCACCTTGACCGCCGGGCCTTTGCCCAGCGCGCAGTCCATGGGGTACTTGCGCTCGGGCAGGTCGCCGGTGTCGGTCACGTCCACGGCCACGGCCAGGTCGGGCTCGATGGCAAAGGCTGCTGTCCCGGCGCCGCGCAGGCCGACCTCCTCCTGCACAGTAAAGACAAAATACATATCATCCATGACAATTTCGGGCAGCTGGGCCATGGTCAAAAGCAGGGTAGCGCAGCCGATGCGGTCGTCCACATAGGGGCCGCAGAGGATGCCGTTTTGCTCGAACATAGGGGCATCGAACACCGCAAAGTCGCCCACCTGCACCATTTTTTCGGCCTGCTCCCGGCTGGATGCGCCGATGTCCAAAAACAGGTTGTGCATCTGCAAATCCTTAAAGTCGGTCTTTTCCTCGTAAGAGATGACGCCGCGCGTGCCGTTGGCAAAGCGCACCTGGATGTTGATGAGGTCGCCGCGGAACACCCCGCCGACCGGCGCAAACCGCAGAACGCCTTCCTCCTCGATGTAGGTGACCACCAGGCCGAGCGAATCCATGTGGGCGGCGAGCAGCAGCTTGCGGCGCTCGGCGCCGGTGCCCTTTTTGCGGCAGATGAGGTTGCCCAGCGTGTCGGTCTGCATCTCGTCCACATAGGGGCGGGCGAGCGAGGCGATGGTCTCGCGCACGGCCTCCTCCCGTCCCGAAGGGCCGAAGGCTTCGGCCAGCGTTTTATATAGATCAAATACTTGACTCATCGCAGTACTCCTTTTTCACTCGATCGTTTGGGCCAGGTTTTGCAAAAATACGTGGGTGAGCGCCAGCAGGTTTTCCATGTCGCACACCGCCGCCACCGATACCGGCGAATGGATATAGCGCACCGGCGCGGCCAGGCACATGGTGCGCACCCCGGCGCGCGACTGGTGGATGCGCCCGGCGTCGGTACCGCCCGAGGTCATCTGCTTGAGCTGCCAGGGCAGCCCGGCGGCCATGGCGGTGTCCCGCATGAGGGAAAACAGCCCGGCGTCGTAGATGGTGGTGCGGTCCATGAAGGGCAGCACCGGCCCTTTGCGCAGCGCACACACCTGCCGGTGGGGCGGGACCTCGGCCAAGTCGGCAGCCGTGGTGCCCTCGAGCACCAGGCACACACCCGGGTCGAGCGCAAAGGCTGCGGTCGCTGCGCCGCGCAGGCCGGTTTCCTCCTGCACGGTGAAGGCAAACCAGGTGTCCTGGGCCGGTTTTTCGGCCAGCAGCCGCAGCATCACCGCGCAGCCCACCCGGTCGTCGATGGCTTTGGCTTTGAGAAGGCCGTCGCCAAACTCGACCACCTGCCCGTCAAACACCCCATAATCGCCAGGCGCAACCTTGTCCAGCGCCTCCTTTTTGGACGACGCACCAATATCGATGTAAAGCTCCTTGGCATCCGGCATCCGGCGGCGTTCGGACGCCTTGGTCAAGTGCACCGCCTTGATGCCCACAACACCCGGCGTGCCGCCAAATTTGACCCGCCGCCCGATGGCAACCCGCGGGTCCACCCCGCCGACAAACCCAAATTTAATCATACCGTCGTCGGTCACCCGCTTGGCGATCAGGCCGACCTCGTCCATGTGGGCGCACACGACCAGCGGCTTGTCCGCCTGCTTGGCGCCCGCACGGAACACCATGAGGTTGCCCATGGGGTCGGTGCGGATCTCGTCGGCATAGGGCTCGGCCTGGGCGCGGATAAAGTCGCGCACCGCATCCTCCTCGCCCGACGGGCCGGGCAGCGCGCACAAGGTTTTGAGCAGTTCTAGCATGATACGCCCACCTCCCGGTGCAGATTTTGGAGAAAGGACGCCAGCAGATCGGCGGTCGCGTCCACGTCGGACAGGCAGACCGTTTCAATGGGCGTGTGCATGTACTTGAGCGGGATGGACAAAATGGCCTGTGCCGCGCCGTAAGCCGCGATCTGGATGGCCCAGGCGTTGGTGCCGGTGTTGCCCTCCATGACCTCGATTTGGTAGTCGATCTGTTCGGCGCGGGCCTGGCGGATGAGCGCGCGGGTCAGGCGGGTGTTCATGTTGGGCCCCATGCCGATCATCACCCCGCCGCCAAAGGCGAAGGTATCGTCCGAGGAAGCGTCGGGTGTTTTGGCGTGGCTGACGTCCACGGCAATGGCGTAGTTGGGCCGCAGGCGGAAGGCTCCCGTGCGTGCGCCCAGCGAGGTGACCTCCTCCTGTGCCGAAAACAGGACGACCACGTGCACCCCCAGCTTTTTGCGGTCCAACTGTTCCAGCGCCTGCAAGATGGCCAGCACGCCGGCGCGGTCGTCCAGGCATTTGCCGGATACCGCTTTTTTGCCCAGCCGGGTGAGCGTCTGGCGGAACACCACAGGCGTACCCACCGGGATGCGCGCTTTGGCGTCCATCAGGCCGGTGTCGATGACCATTTCGTGGATGGGGACTGCCTTGTCGCTCTCCCCGGCCTGCAACAAATGGGGCGGCATACAGCCAATCACGCCGTACAGCGGCGTGGCGGTTAGGATGGTGACCTCGCACCCGAGCAACATCCGCGGGTCCACCCCACCGACCGGCGCAAAGCGCAAAAACCCGCCCTCCAGCGCTTCGGTCACGACAAAGCCGATCTGATCCAAGTGGGCGTCGAGCAGGACGGTTTTGGCGGTCGGGCGCGGGCAGACCAGCACACCGGTCACGGTGCCAAAGGGGTCTACATCGACCTTGTTGACCAACGGCCGGAGCAGCTCGGCCACTTCGGCGGCCGCACTCTGCTCGAACCCAGCCACTGCGGGCAGGGCGCAGAGCTTCTCTAAAACTTCTATTTGATTCAAGGCAAACGCTCCTATTCTTCAAACTTCCAACAAAAAAGAATACAAACCTATTATAGCACTGAATTTGCGAAAAGATAGGGCGCGCCAACAATTTTTTTGCCGAACTTCGCCGCAAATCTGCGCAGGGTTTGTGTGCAAAACAACCGGCCCGCCCGGGCGCACCCGGGCGCGCGGCCGCGCTTGACCGGCATTTGCCGGCGTGTTACAATAAAGCAAGTGCATCAAATTCCCGTAAAAGGAGCTTCGAAACCATGAAACTGGAAACCACCTGCCTGCACGCCGGGTATACGCCGGAAAACGGCGGCCCAGGCGTCATGCCCATCGTGCAATCGACCACCTACCGGTTTGACTCAACCGCCAAAATCGCGTCGCTGTTCGACATGCCTATGGAGTATATGTATTCGCGCTTTGCCAACCCGACCTGCGACGCGGTCGAAAAAAAGATCGCCGCGCTGGAAGGCGGCGTGGGCGCAATGCTGACCTCGTCCGGCCAAGCCGCCAGCCTGCTGTCCATCCTCAACCTGTGCTCGGCGGGCGACAGCTTCATCGCGGCATCCACCATCTATGGCGGCACCATCAACCTGTTCGGCGTCACCCTCAAGCGCCTGGGCATCGAGTGCATCTGGGCCGACGCGGAGGCCCCCGAGGAGGAAATCCAAAAGCTGTTCAAGCCCAATACCAAGGCGGTGTTCGGCGAAACCCTGGCCAATCCGGCGTTGACCGTATTCGACATCGAAAAATGGGCGGGCATCGCACACAAAAACGGCGTGCCGCTCATCGTTGACAACACCTTTGCAACGCCGGTTTTGTGCCGCCCCATCGAGTTTGGCGCGGATATCGTCATCCACTCGACCACCAAGTACATGGACGGCCACGCCGTGCAAGGCGGCGGCGTCATCGTTGACGGCGGCAAGTTCGATTGGGCTGCTTCGGGCAAGTTCCCCGACTTCACCGAGCCCGACGAAAGCTACCACGGCGTGGTCTACACCCGCGAGTTCGGCCCCATGGCCTATATCATCAAGGCCCGTATGCAGCTCATGCGCGACTTTGGCTGCTATCCGGCCGCCCATTCGGCCTTTTTGCTCAACCTGGGCCTGGAAACCCTGCCGGTGCGCATGAAGCAGTACTGCGAAAATGCCCTGACCGTGGCCCAGCACCTGTGCGCGTCGGATAAAATCGCGGCTGTGCGCTATCCCGGCCTAGCGTCCGACCCCTACCACGCGCTCGCCCAAAAATACCTGCCCAGCGGCACCTCGGGCGTAATGAGCATCGACATCAAGGGCGGACGCGGCCCGGCGATGCAGTTCATGGACAGCCTGAAACTGGCCTGCAACGAGGTGCACGTCGCCGACATCCGCACCTGCGTGCTGCACCCTGCCAGCGAAACCCACCGCCAGCTGACCGACGAACAGCTGGTCGCCGCCGGCATCGAACCCGGCCTGGTGCGCCTGTCGGTGGGCCTGGAACATGTGGACGACA
This sequence comes from uncultured Butyricicoccus sp., assembly GCA_904420185.1. Classification (GTDB taxonomy): domain Bacteria; phylum Bacillota; class Clostridia; order Oscillospirales; family Butyricicoccaceae; genus Butyricicoccus_B. The sequence continues at coordinate 24,512 of CAJFUJ010000066.1, forward strand.
TCCTGGCCGACCTGGACCAGGCGCTCGCCCAAATCTAAAAAACGGAAGGTGTTGTATGGAAATTCGTGAGATTTTACCGTGGGACAAGCCCCACTTTTGCCGCATGGTGCGCGAATTTTACCGGCTGCCTGCTGTGGATCACCAGATCCCGGACGACCACGCCGAACGCACCTTTGACCTGCTGATGGGTGACACGCCCTATGCACGCTGCTTTGTCGCCGTTGATGCGCGGGATGTGCCGCACGCCTATTGCCTGTGCGCCGTCACCTGGTCCAACGAGGCGGGCGGTTTGTGCGTATGGCTCGAAGAGCTGATGGTCGAGCCGTCGCTGCGCGGCCAGGGCATCGGCCAGCGCCTGTTGGGCGCCGCTATGGCCGCCTATCCGGACGCCGCCCGTTTCCGCCTGGAGGTCACCGCCCAGAATCCCCGCGCCGCTGCGCTTTACCGCACCCTGGGCTTTGAGGATCTGGCCTACCTGCAAATGGTGCGCGACCAATCGTAATTTAGAACAAGGAAAAGGCAGTTTCTGGGCGCATTTGCCGCCAAAACTGCCTTTTTTCTTGCGCCCAATTTATTCGGCTTGATCGGTCGCTTGCTCCGGCCCTTGGGTGACAGTGCGCAAAAACCCGTCCTTTTCTGCCGAACAAATGTCTGCCGCAATCAACCGGTTTCGATACAGCACCAAATTGGCGGTCACGCCGCTTTGCCCGCTCGGGTCGTTGTAGACCTCGTAGACATACAGGTCGGCCTTGCGGCCCTGGTAGGCGGTCAAGTCCAGCCCTTGACTCTGCTGTAAGGCGTTGTAGGATTCGTAGGTTTCATCAAAGGTGTCCGGAATGCGCACCTCGGTCTGCTCGGTTGGCTCTGCGGATACCTCCCAGCCGTAGCTTTGCAGGAATTGGACCCGCACTTCGTTGCTCTCCAGCTTTTGTGAGATCCCGGCGTCTCCAGCTACCGTCGCCGTCTGTGCCGGGTCCGGCCGCAGCGCGCTGATCCCCCAGAGCACCGCCGCCAGCACCAGCACCCCGGCCGCTACTTTTTTTACCGTCACCTTTGTCGCATAGACAAACATCATTCTCCCTCCCATATCGGCCTTTACTGTTATGATATGGACACCCCTCGCACTTTAGAACCGCCTTCGCGGGGGCCAGCCCCCCGCACCCCCGGCAGGTGGCTCCGCCCCCTGCACCCCTGCCAGGGGCTAGCCCCTGGACCCGCCCTCCCGGAATTGGCATTCCGGGAAGGACAGGACAAATAGGGGCCTGGGGACGAGTCCCCAGCGCGGTCCAGCCGCGCAGGCTGGCCGCTGCCCGCAGGCAGCGGAATCCCCCTTTCAAAATCCGCCTCGCGGATTTTGAACTCTTCCCACCCAAAAAGCGGTTCGCCCCCGCGAACCGCTTATCAAAAAAGGGCGGCCACACGGCCGCCCCTTCCTTATGCAATTTAATCCTTGTTGAGCGCTTCCATCCGCGCCTTGTTGTCGGCAATGACCTTTTCCTGCACCATCGGCGGAGCCTCGTCGTACCGTTCAAAATTGGACTCGAACGAACCGCGCCCTTGGGTCATCGACCGCAGGGTGATGGCGTAGTCGGTGGTCTCGGCCATGGGTACCTCGGCCAAGATTTCCTGCTGACCGCCCTCAACCGGGTTCATCCCCATGATACGGCCGCGGCGCTTGTTCAGGTCGCCGATGACGTCACCCATGTAGGTATCCGGTACAACCACCTTCATCGAGCAGATGGGCTCAAGCAGCACTGGGGATGCCTGCGGAATGCCCGCCTTATAAGCCAAACGCGCCGCCATCTTGAACGACAACTCGTTGGAGTCTACATCGTGGTAGGAACCATCGGTCAACGTGGCCTTCAGGCCGACCAGCGGATACCCGGCCAGCACACCGTGCTCCATGGCTTCGCGGATGCCCTTGTCAACCGCCGGATGGAAGTTCTTCGGCACCGAACCACCAAAGATCTTCTCCTCAAACAAATAATCGCCTTCGCTATACGGCTCGAAGTCCATCTTGACATGGCCATATTGCCCGTGGCCGCCCGACTGTTTCTTGTGCTTGCCTTCGACCGATACCTTCTTGCGGATCTTCTCGCGGTAGGGGATGATCGGCGGCACCAGATTGACCTCCACGCCAAACTTGCTCTTGAGCCTGGAGCAGATGACGTCCAGATGGATGTCGCCCGCGCCCGAGATGGTCATCTGCTTGGTCTCCGGGTTGAAGCCAACTTCGAAACTCGGGTCCTCGTCGTGCAGCTTGGCCAGACCGGTGGACATCTTTTCTTCGTTGCCCTTGGCGGTCGGCTCGATGCCCTGGGTGTAGCACGGCTTGGGAATTTCCACGCCCTCGAGCATGACCTTGCGCACCGACATGGACAGCGTGTCATCGGTCTTGGTGGTGACCAGCTTGGACACTGCGCCAATATCGCCGCAGCCGATTTCGTCAACCTCGGTGGTCTTTTTGCCGCAGACCGTGTAGATGTGGCCGATCTTCTCGTTGGCGTCGGCGCGCTTGTTGACCAGGGTCATATCGCGCTTGACCGTGCCCGAAAATACCTTGAAGTAGGAGAACCGGCCGTACTGGTCGGCGACTGTCTTGAACACATAGGCGCAGGTCGAGCCGTTGGGCGAACATACAATCTCGTCCAACTCGCCCTTTTCGTCCTCAAAGACCTCGGCTACCGCCTCGTCAGGCGACGGCATATAGTCTGCGATGCCCTTGAGCAGCGCGTAGGAACCCACGCCGGTCACCGCCGTGCCGCAGAACACCGGCGCGATGACCAGGTCGCGCACGCCCTGGCGGATGCCCGCGATAAGCTCTTCGTCGGAAAATTCTTCACCGGCAAAGTAGCGCTCCATCAGCTCTTCGGACAGCTCGGCCACGTTTTCGCACAAAGCTGCACGGTGCTGGTTGATGCGCTCGACCATGTTGTCCGGGATGGGCATTTCGACGCGCTTGTTGCCATCCATCTTGTAGGCCTTGCGGATGACGCAATCGACTACGCCGACGGTGTCGCGGTTGCCTTCAAAGATGGGCACCACAATCGGGCAGACCGACACGCCGAACTGCTTTTGCAGCTTGTGCAGCGCGGTGTAGTAGTCGGAGTTTTCCTCGTCGATCTTGGAAATGTAGAACATGCGCGGCATCTGGCGCTCTTCGGCCCGCTTCCAGGCCTTTTCGGTGCCTACGCCCGGGCCGGCCTTGCCGGTGGCCACGATGAGGGCCGATTCGGCCACGCGCAGCGCGTGCTTGACTTCGGATTCAAAATCAAAGAAACCCGGGGTGTCGAGCAGGTTGATCTTACAGTCGCCCCAGACCACCGGCGCAATGGAAGCCGAGATCGAAAACTGACGCTTGATCTCCTCGGGGTCATAGTCGCACACTGTATTGCCTTCCGGCACCTTGCCCACGCGCTCGGTCGCTCCCGCGGTAAACAGCAGGCTCTCTACCAAAGAGGTCTTGCCGTCGCCGCCGTGGCCCATTACGCAGACGTTTCTTAACTTATTCACCGGGTATGTTGCCATAGTATACACTCTCCTGCCTGTTTTCTCCGAGAGCGCCTTGTGCATCTTGCCAATTTACGCATCTCTATGTTCGTAATTATACACTATATGTTCAGAGAATGCAAACACTATTTTGTGTATCCTGCCAAGATGGAGAAAAAAAGATCCGATCCGCATATTTTTTGCAGCATGTCCGCCAATCTAACCCAAAAACTCCCTTTTTTTCATGCAAAAAACGGGCGGGACCGCTCTGCAATCCCGTCCGTTTCCCGATTAATAATTTCTCCGTGTTGTAAAATTGATGAGCATCACCGGGATGTACCACAAGATCAAATACAAAATCACGTTCTTGGGCTCGACCGCTTCCGCTGCCCCCTGGAAGGTCAGGAAGAACATCAACAACATGCCGCAGATCCCCGACACCGTGCCGATGAACAGGTTGGACCTCAGCGCGCCCACCAGTTTGTCGGCCGCCTGCTGCACCCGCGCATAGGGCATGGCGCCATCCTTGGACAAAAGCGCACACACCGGGTCCTTGGCTGCATAGCGCGCGTCGTTCATCTCCGGGATGCGGGCCGGGTCAACCGCGCCAGCCAGCCCATGCTTGACCTCGAACATGGCCTCCACCATGGCGGGCGAGATGTTGAAGTCCTGCGCCGCGATCATCGGCCGGATGTGCAGCCGGCACAACGCATGGATGGCCCCATAGGTCTGCGCGGTGGGGTGGTAGGTCAGCTTGATCTCACCCGCTACCTGGGTGTTGATGACCACATACACGCCGTTTTCCAGGCCCTGGCCATCGCGCAAATAGATGCCCAGCTTACTCAAAAAGGCGGCAGTACCCACCAATACACTGTCCGCACCAATATCGGCCGACAACCCGCCTGATTCGTAGCTCGTCACATTGCTTGCGCGCACCGGGCGGCCATACTGCTCGCGCAGCGCTTCAGCCAGCACCCGGCTGATTTCCATATCCCTTCCAGCCGTGACAGCCGCAGCATAGGCCAACAGCTTTTCGGCCGAATAGCTGCCCGAGTTGCGGATTTCGTCGATGGTGATCGAGCCGGCCGGGAACAGGTCGCCGTCGCGCAGGACGGCTTCCTTGACTTTTTTCAGGCGTGCGGCTTGCAGCGCACCAGGCAGAGCCGCCCCTTCACTGAGCAGCTTGCGGCTGACGTTGCGGTAGGCCGCGCCAAAGGCGCACAGAATGCCGAGCGGCGAGGCGATCGACAAAATGGCCGACAGCGCCCAGCAGAACCGGGTCGGCTCCCCGGCCCCGAATGAGGCAATGGCTGCAAACACAAAGCTGGCCAGCAGCGCCAGGGGCGCGTAAATCCGCTCAAAAATATCCACCCGGTCGTTGCGCTCCATCTCGCGCAGAAAGCGGCTGAGGTCCTTCAGCGGATACTTAACCGCCCGGCGGACATGGTCGCGGCTGTCGTCGTGGGAAAAGACACCGGTCGGCCGGTCGCCCAGGGTGATGGCCTTATAGGCACGGTACCGCCCAGCTATGCGCGCCTTTTCCTCCTGCATTTGCGCAAACAGCAACAGGATGCTCACCGCGCAATAGGGCAGCCAGCCGCTCCACTGGAACAAAATGACCGTCATGCCATGCACCAGCGAAGTGATGAGCGAAAAGACCACCAGCGTACTGCGGTCGGGCCGCAGCTTGAACAGGCTGTAAATCCCGTTGCCGACAATATCCAGCCCGGCGAACATGGACAAAAATTGCAAAATCATCAGCGTCAAGATGGTCAAGTAGGCGTGCTCGGCGTATTGCAGCGCCGCAGGCAGCGGCAGGCCCATGCCGCCCGCTACCGTGACGTAAATGGCCATCAGGCCCAAGATCAGCACAAAAATGCTGCGGCGGGCCAGGTTTTTGGCGCGGCGCTTGCAAAAGCGCTGGGCCTCACGGGGGTTGCGCAGTTCGATCTCCTCTTCGCGGTCGAGCGCGCGCTCGTCCTCAGCCCGGCGGGCCTTTTCCAGACGTTTGCGCTCGCGGCGGCTCAGGCGCGCCTCGCTCTCCTCCTCGGCGGCCAGCTCGGCCAGATGCCGGGCCTGCTCGTCGGCTGTGGCGCGCAGCGACTCCTCAATTTCGCGCGGGTCCATCCCCGGCACGCGTGGGATGCGGCCGCTCACCTGCGGCACCCGTCCGGTGCCCTGCGAAACCCGCGGAATCCGCCCCGTTGTCTGGGGGATGCGGCCGGTCCCCTGCGGGATACGCCCGGTGCCCTGGGAGACACGCGGGACCCGGCCGGTGCCTTGGCTCACCCGGCCGGTCGGGATGCGGCCGGTCCCCTGGCTTACCCGGGGGATTTGGCCGGTACGCTGGCCGGTCACGCGGGGCAGGCCGGTCGCCTGCTGGGCGCTGCCGGTAAACCCAGCCTGTGCCTGCCGCATGGCAGCCAAATGGTCCTCTTTGGCGGCTTGGTCCACCACACCGCTGACCCCAGCCAGCACGTCGTTTAAATTAAATTCCCCCGCGCCGCCCGACGGTGGGGTGCTGGGCTGCGGGGCGCGGGGCGCGGGCTGGGGCGCATCGCCCGTTTGCGCCGGTACGTCGCCGGACGTGTCGCCAATCAGCTTGCGGATTTCGTCCAGCTCTTGGGTATCCATCAATTTATCACGCATTCGGTTCCATCTCCTTTAGGTTGTCGGTCCTGCGGCGCACGGCCTCATACAGCAGCACCGCCGCCGCATTGGACGCATTGAGCGAATTGACCTGGCCACGCATCGGAATGCGGAGCAGAAAATCGCAGGCTTCCCGCGTCAGGCGGCTGAGCCCGCGCCCTTCTGAGCCGATGACGATGGCGGCTGGCCGGGCAAAATCGGCCTCGTACAGGCCAACATCGCCGTCTGCTTCGGCGCCGAACAGCCACACCCCACGCGCCTTGAGCTCGGCGAGCGTGGCGGCCAGGTTGCCCGCCTTGTGCACCAAAATATGTTCAATCGCCCCGGCCGACGCGCGCGCGACCACGCCGGTCAGGCCCACCGCCCGCCGCTTGGGGATGATGACCCCATGTGCGCCGGCAGCCTCGGCTGAGCGCAGAATTGCGCCCAAATTGTGCGGGTCCTCGATGCCGTCGCACACGACAAACAGCGGCGGCTCGCCGTGCGCCTGGGCGGCTGCGAACAGCTCGTCCAAGCTGGCGTAGGTATGGGCAGCGGCCTGGGCGATGACGCCCTGGTGGTTGCCGGCGCGGCTCATGGCGTCCAGCTTGCGGCGGTCGCACACGGTCACGGGCACGCCTCTTTCGCGCGCCAGGGCGGTCACCTCGCCCACCCGGCCGTGCGCACCCTCGGCCACGAACAGCTTGTCCACCGCGCGCCCGGCGCGCAGCAGCTCCATGACGGCGTTGCGGCCCTCGACCAGGGTATCGTCCGGCGCTTGCAGGCGGCCGGTTTGTTTGGGTTGTTTTTTGTCCATTGCTTCCACTCCACATTCTCAATCAAAGCCGGCTGCCGCGGGCGGGATACACAAAATTCCATTGCAGTCTGAAGGGCCCTCCCAACATTGGGCAAATACCGATACAGAATGTATTATAACACAAAGGCCGCACTCCATACAATGGAGCGCGGCAAAAAAATCAAATTTGGTCGGGAAATCGCCTGTCCTGCCGGTTTTGCGCAAAAAAGGCTGCGCTCAATCGTTGAAAAACTTGGCGTGGATGGCGCGGACGGCTTTGTCGGAATCCTCCTCGTTGATGAGCACCGAAATCTTGATTTCCGAAGTCGAGATCATGCGGATGTTGATGCCCGCAGACGCCAGCGCTTCGAACATGCGCGCCGCAACGCCTGCGTTGGACGCCATGCCCGCGCCCACAATGGACACCTTGGCCACCGCGGTGTTGACCGACACATCCTCAAACCCCAGGCTGTCCTGGTTGTCGCGCAGCACCCGCTCGGCCTCCTCGGCGCAGCTTTGCGGCACGGTGAAGGTAATCGACTTGTGGTGGTCCTGGCCGACCGACTGCAAAATGATGTCCACATTGATCTTGCGCTTGGACAACAGCGAAAATACCCGGAAGGCGACGCCCGGCTCGTCCGGCAGGTTGATAATGGCCACGCGGGCGCAGTTGTTGTCACGGGCAACGCCGCTTACGTTCATCTTCTCCATGTTGGAACCCTCCTTGACTTTGGTACCCGGGTTGCGGGTAAAGCTGGAGATAACCTCCAGATCAACATTGTACTTCTTGGCCAGCTCGACCGAGCGGTTGTGCAGCACCTGGGCGCCCAGGCTGGCCAGCTCGAGCATTTCGTCGTAGGTGATGGCCGCCAGCTTGCGCGCATCCGGCACCAGGCGCGGGTCAGCGGTGTAGACACCGTCCACGTCGGTGTAGATCTGGCACAGGTCGGCGCCCAGGGTGGCGGCGATGGCGACCGCGGTGGTGTCCGAGCCGCCGCGGCCCAGGGTAGTGATGTCGTCCTGCTTGTTGATGCCCTGGAAGCCGGCGACGATGACAATGCGGTTGCGGTCGAGCTCGGAGCGGATGCGCTCGGCGGTCACCTTGCGGATGCGCGCCTCGGAGTAGTTGATGTCGGTCTCCACCCCGGCCTGCCAGCCGGTGAGCGAAATGACCGGATACCCGAGCTTCTGGATGGCCATGGCCAAAAGCGACATGGAGATCATCTCGCCGGTGGATAGGAGCACATCCATCTCCCGCTTGGACGGCCGCGCATTGATCTCGGCCGCCTTGGCGATCAGGTCGTCGGTGGTGTCGCCCTGGGCCGAAACCACAACCACCACTTGGTTGCCGGCCTTGTATGCGCTTGTGGCAATGTCTGCCACGTTAAAAATCCGTTCGGTGTTTGCGACCGAAGTGCCGCCAAACTTCTGAACAATCAGACTCATGCTATTTCAGTTCCTCCTTCAAAAGATAGAGCGCGCAAAAGTAGGGGGCGGTGATGCCGCCCCATCTTACGCCTCTACGGTGCGCACGACCGCGCCGGCCTCGTCGCAAAGCAGCCGCCGCGGGGTCCAGTGCGGGAAGTGCTGCGCGCAATACATCTGCGCGCGGGACAGATAGGTCTTGTCATGCGAGGCCACCACCGCGATGATGGACGGCCCGGCCCCCGAAATAAAGGCGCCCAGCGCGCCCATGGCCTTGGCCGCGTGCATGACCTCGCGCCCGTCCGGGATGAGGTCAAAGCGGTAGGGCTGGTGCAGGCAGTCGCCCACGGCCACGCCCAGGTTTTCCAGCTTGCCGGTGGTCAGCGACCCGGCCAGCAGCGCCGCCCGCGCCAGGTTGAACACCGCGTCGTGGTGGCGGATGGTCTGGGGCAAAGCCGCGCGCGCGGTCTCGGTGGACAGCTCAAAATCCGGGATAAAGGTGATGAAATCCACCTGCCCGTTCATGGGTACGCGCACGCTCCACACCTTGCCGTATTCGAGCAGGGCCACGCAGAACCCGCCCAGGATGGCAGGCGTGGAATTGTCCGGGTGGCCCTCGATGGACGCGGCCAGATCGATGATGTTTTCCCGGTCGAGCGGATAGCCGAGCAGGGCGTTGGCGCCCAAAATCCCGGCCACCGTACATGCCGACGACGAGCCCAGGCCGCGCGTCTGCGGGATTTCGCATTGCTCGACAATGCGCATCCCCTTCAGCGGCTTGCCGCAGATGTCGTACACCTTTTTGGCGCACTGGTAAATGAGGTTGCTCTCGTCGGTGGGGATGTCGGCGCCCGACAGGTCGCGGATGTCCAGCCGGTCGCTCTCCTCCATGCGGATGACGTTGTATAAGTTCAGCGCAATGCCGATGGAATCAAACCCCGAGCCCATGTTGGCACTGGTAGCCGGGACTTTTACCTCTATCATGCTATGCCCCCGGCTCACAGCACGCGCATACGCGCCGCTGCATTTGCAAATTTCGACGCTGCCTCGTCGGTGGTCATGGGCCCGACGATCTGCGCCGCACCGTCCGCGCCGCGCACATACCAGCGGCTCTCCAGGCTGCCGATGGGCCGCAGCAGGTGCTTCGAGCCGTCGCCCCAGGAGACCGGGCGGCGCTTTTCGCGGTGGGCCATGGCGTCCATCATGTCGGCCACGACAGCCGAAGCGGTGGCCAGCTTGCCCGCGCCCTTGCCGTAGAACATGACGTCGCCGGTGGCGTTGCCGTCGAGCAGGATGGCGTTGAACACGTCCTCGACCGAAGCGAGCGGGTGGGTTTTGGGGATGAGATGGGGCGCAACGTAGGCATAAGCGGTGCCGTCGTCGCAGCGCACCGCCCGGCCGATGAGCTTGATGACATAGCCCAGTTTGCCGGCCTGCTCGACGTCCTCCAGGGTGATGTTGGAGATGCCCTCGCAGGACACTTCATTGGGGTCAAACTTGTCGCCAAAGGCCATGTCGGACAGGATGCTGATCTTGCGGCAGGCGTCGTGGCCCTCGATGTCGGCGGTGGGGTCCTTTTCGGCGTAGCCGTTGGCCTGGGCCTGCTTGAGGGCGTTGTCAAAGGATACACCCTTGTGGATCATCTCGGACAGGATATAGTTGGTCGTGCCATTGAGGATGCCGCGGATCTCCAAAATTTCGTTGGCAGCCAGGCATTGCAGCATGGGCCGGATGACCGGGATGCCGCCGCCGACCGACGCTTCAAACAGATAGTTGACATTCTTCTCTTCGGCGATGCGCAGCAGCTCGTCGCCGCGGGTGGCGACCAGCTCCTTGTTGGAGGTGCACACGCTCTTGCCCGCCAGCAGGCAGCGCTTGGTGAATTCATAGGCCGCGCCGACGCCGCCCATCACCTCGGCCACGACCGTGACCTCGGGGTCCTGCTCGATTTCGGCAAAATCCGCAACAAATTTATCCGCATAGGGCAGGTGGGAAAAATCGCGCAGATCGAGCACATACTTGACCTCGACCGGCTCGCCGACCGCGCGCGCAATGCGCTGGGCGTTCATCTGAAAGACCTCGTATACGCCCGAACCGACCGTACCATGGCCCAGAATTGCTACCTTTACCATAAAAACTTCCTCCTTTTATTCACTGGCCAAAATGACAATGCGAAACACGCCGTCAAGCGCCTGGGCGCGCTCCATCAGGGATTCCACCGTGCATTTCATCTCAGCGGTGCGCGCGGCGATGGTCACGGCCGCCTGCCCGCCGATCGGGATGGACTGGTTGATGGTGAGCACATTGGCCCCCACCCGGGCGAATAACCCCAGGATGTTGGACAGCACGCCCGGCCGGTCAACCAGCATCAGATGAAAATTGATGGTGCGGTTGTGCGCCGCCTCGTAGAAAGGACGGATCCCATCCTTATATTTGTAGTACGCGCTGCGGGACAGGCCCACGCTTTGGGCGGCTTCGCTGGCCGTCTTGGCCTGGCCGGATTGCAGCGCCGCGTTGGCCTGCGCCACCTTGCGGAAAACCTCGGGCAGGAGCGTGCGCTCGACCAGATAATATTTCGTATCGGTTTCCATTCCCTTGTGTCCTCCTGACAAATACAGTTGTATTTCAAGCTTTACTATCGTACCATAGCTTGCGCCGCTTTGCAAGGGCAAATTCGCGCAAAACCGCGTATTTGGCCGCGCGCAGGATATTTCTTTTGTTGACGGGACATCCTTTCTACGATACAATGAAACAAACACGCGGCCGCCATGTTTCGCGCACCGCGCCCAATTTGCAACCGAAAGTGTGGTTTTTCGATGAAAAAAACAATTTGCGCCTGCCTTTTGCTGCTTTTTGTATTGACTGGCTGCGGTGCGCAGACGCCCGAACCCAAGACCGGCGCCTACTTTTTGGAAACCGCCGACCTCTCCTCTGTGGAGAATATGTCCCCCTTCCTGGCGGTGGATACCGAACAAAAGACCTTCATCTTTTTGTATGACATGGCCCTGACCACGCTGCCCTTTGGCTCATACACCGTCGAGGACGGCGTGCTGATCGCCACCACCGACACCCAGCAGACATATCGCTTCCAAATCCAGGACGAAAACACCCTGGTCTTTTTGGCGGACGGCTCGGCAGACGTGCAGTCCACCGGTGGGGATGGAACCACCACCGTCACCGATGGCTCGGTATTCCGCTTTGTCGAAACCGATGCCGGCAACACATCCTCATCCAGCGCTTCCTGAACAAATCCCCGAGACCTGGCTCCAAATGCCAAGGTCCCGGGGATTTGTTCAGTCGTCCCAGGTCAGGGTGAAAATGCGCTCGACCGGCAGCTCGAAGAGCCGCGCCACCTTCATGGCCAGCGCCAAAGTGGGGTCATATTTGTTGTTCTCCATGGCGACGATGGTCTGGCGGCTGACGCCCAGCTGCCGGGCCAGATCCTCCTGCCGCCAGCCGCGCTCCTTGCGCAGCTGCTTGATGCAATTTTTCATCGCGCGCCCCACCACCGCGCACAGGCTGCGGCCAGCATGACAAGATACAGCAGCAGCCCGAGCAGCGGATGGCCCTTGTATTCCTCGTCGCCGCGGGTGCTGCGCCAGCGCTGGAACATCACCACCAGGTCCTGCACCACGAGCGCGAAAATCAGCCAGATGTACAGCACCGGTATCTCTTCGCCGCCAAACTCCATGCGGAAATACCCGTCCATCAGGATGCCGAAGACAATCAGTGACTGGCTGATGCGCAGGCCCTGGTAGTGGAACTTTTTGTCCATCTCATCGGGGTCGGTGCCCAGCACCTCGGACACCCGCCGCGCCGCCCTGCTCCGCCCGTGCCGCGACCAGTTCATCAGCCCAAAAATCCCGATGAGCACCGCCAAACTCAACCACACCATGGGAAATCCCTCCTTGCTTCTCGCCCTGAAATGTTAAATCCTCTTTACATTTTTGATTGTACCACAGGCGCGGCGAAAAGTCAAATTCTTTTAACATTTTTGCCGGTAAAAATTCGGTAAAAAAGCAGGGGCCTGCCCGGCGCGGGCTGCCTTATCCGCCGGACAGCGGCAGACAGGCGACCAGTTCGAATACCCCGTCCTTTGCCGTGGCCTGCAACACGCCGCCGTAGCGCGCGGCAATCTCCTGCATGCCGCGCAGGCCGAAGCCGTGGGCGCGGCGGTCGGATTTGGTGGTGCCGAACAGCCCATCCGGCGCTTTTTCGCGGGCGCCGGCGTAGGCGTTGACCACCCGCAGCATGAGCATCCCCTTTTCGGCGCGGGCACGCAGCTGGATGCGCTTATTTTTGGCCTGTCGGGCGGCTTCGATGGCGTTGTCGAGCGCGTTGCCGAACAAGGCGCACAAATCCGGGTCGGTAAACGGCAGCTCCTTGGGCAGCGCAACAGCCAGATCGGCGGTCAGGCCGGCATCCTCCATGTCGCGCAGCTTGGCGGACAGAACAATGTTCACCGTATCATTGTCGGTAAAGCGTCCGGCACCGGAGGGGCCGGACGCCGCCTGCAGGCGGCGGATGTAGCCCTCGGCGCGGTCGTAGGCCCCCTGTTCCAACAGGCCGGACAGCGCGGTCAGGTGGTTGCGCAGGTCGTGCCGCAGGCGGCGCACCTGCTCCTGTTCGCGCTGTAACCCTTGGTAGTACAGCGCGCGCATATCGGCCAACTGGTGCTCCTGCTCCAAGGTCTGGTGCCGCGCGAGCAGCATGGCGGCAAACAGCAGCGCCAGCGACGAGAGAAACACAAACGGCAGCAGGGTGTAAAAAGCGGCGTCCAGCACGCCGTCGGCCCCGTCGGGCGTGTAGGCGCGGACGTTCCACAGCGAGAAGGTCAGCTCACTGAGCAGCGGCGACAGCGCCAACACCCCCAGCAACGCCCACAGCCGCCCGCTCAGCACCACCGGCTGCTTGTCCCGGAACACCCGGCGCACCAGCAGCCAGACACCTGCCCACATGGCCAGCTTCCAGGCCACCGCGCCCCAATAGTCCGCCGAACCGGGCAGCACGGCACGGGTATCCACAATCATGCTCCAGGCCATGATCCATTCGTAGAAAATCACGCCCACCACCAGCCGCGCCAGAAAGCGGCCGCTGTACCCGGCCACGAACGCCGCCAGAAATGCCGGCAGATAATACAGCGGGTTGCCGTCGCCCACCCAGGTGGGCATACCGAGCGCCACGCCGGTCACCAGATGCACCGCCCAGCGGTATACCCGCCCTTTGGCGGGCGATAAAAAGCAGGCCGCCGCCCGGGTTGGGAAATATCCCCCCAGCAGGCAAAGGCCGGCCCAAGCGATGAAATCCCAAATCGTCACCTGTGCTACCCCCTCATTCTTCCAGCATGGCGCGGGCCAGGGCGGCCAGCGCTTCGGACTGATAGGACCGGCTGATGGGCAGCGCACGCCCGCCGACCATCACCGTATTCCCCTCCACCCGGTCAACCGCGCCCGCCCGCACCAGGTACCGCTGGTGGATGCGCACGAACGACGGCCCCACCTGCTGGGCAACCTCGTCGAGCTTGGCGTAAAAGGCAATCTCGCGGGTGCCGGTGACGCAGACCACCTGCCGCCGGTCGGAGTAAAAATACAGGATGGACCGCTTGGGCAGGCGGAACATCCCGTCGGTGTTGCGGCACAAAAACACCTTATCCGCCTCTTGAAACTGGGCGGCCAAGGCCCGGGAAAGCACGCCGTCCAGCTGCCCGGCCTGGGGCGGCTTCATGACATACCCCAACGCGCCGACCGAATACCCGTCGAACACATAATCGGTATAGCCGGTGACAAACACCAGCTGCAAACTGTCGCTGCGGCGGCGCAGGGCCTTGGCGGTCTCCATGCCGTTGATGCCGCCCATCTCGATGTCCAGAAAGACCAGGTCGATTTCGCCCATGTGCTTGTCCAGCCAGGCGAGCAAGCCTTCACCGGACGAAAACTCGTAAAACTGCCCCTGTACGGCGCGCTTGTCCAGCAGCCGCTCGAGCTGGGCGCGCAGCTTGAGCCGCGCCCCGGCTTCATCGTCGCAAATGCCGATGCGAAGCATGGCAATCCCCCTCCTTTGGTTTCCGCTGTCCATTATAGCACAGCCCCGCCGCGCCGCCAAACCAAACTTTACAGGAAACACGCCAAACTTTGCATTCCCTCCCGCCGCTGCGCCAAACTTTGCATCCAGAGCGCCAAAGATCACAGGCCGGTTTGTGCCGCCGCCCAAAGCGCGGTATGCTAAAAGCAAGAAAAGGAGGACACCACCATGACACTGCATTTCAACCTTTCCCGCGTGCGCACGGCGCTGACCACGCCGCCGGTTTTGCCGGCAGATGCGCCCCGGCTGAAAACCAACTTGGACACCAACTTGCTCAAACTGATCGCCATTTTTGCGATGACGCTCGACCATGTGGGCAGCGCCTTTTTCCCGGAAGCGGCCTGGCTGCGCTGGGTGGGGCGATTGGCCTTCCCCATCTTCTGCTACTGCCTGACGGTCGGCCTGCTCTATACCCACGACATCAAACAATACCTGCTGCGCCTGGGGGCGTTCGCAGTCATCTCCCAGCCGTTTTATGTGCTGGCCTTCCACCCGCACGACTTTTGGGCGCAGTTCACCAACTGGAACATCTTCTGCACGCTTTTCCTGTCGCTGCTGGCGATGTACGGCCTGAAAAGCCGCAAATGGTGGCTGTTCGCGCTGGCCTTCTTCGCGGTCAGCTGGTGGAACTTCGACTACGCGGGCAACGGCGTGATTTATATGCTCATCTTCTACCTGTGCCGCAACCATCCGCGCGTCGGGGCGGCGCTGTACTGCGCGCAATACCTGACCTGCTTGGGCGTGCTGCCCGGCGACCCGCTCAACCTCACCCTCGGCGGATTTTGCATCGATTGGGCGTTCTTCGCCATCCTGGCCGCGCCGCTGATCTTTGTCCCCACCCACGTCTGCCCGAAAATCCCCAAATGGGTGTTTTATGCCTACTATCCCGCCCACTTGGCCGCGATTGCGCTGGTGCAACTGGTGGCATTTTAAAAAATAAACCAACGTCGCTGCCGCACGAGGCGGGGCAACCACCCCGCCGGCAGGCGGCAACACTTTTCAAAAACACACCAACTGATTTCGCCGCACCAGGCGGGAAAGCACCCCGCCGGCAGGCGGCAGTGAAGCTTTTTTTGCCCTACTTTTTTTCTCGAAAAAAAGTAGGAAAAGGAGGAAACGACCATGTTAAACGTAAAAGATCTGCACAAATCCTACCGGACGGGCAAGGCGACGTATGAAGTGCTCAAAGGGGTGTCGCTGGCGGTCCGGGAGGGCGAATTTGTGGCCGTGATGGGGCCGAGCGGGTCGGGCAAGACCACGCTGCTCAACTGTATCTCGTGCTACATCCCGGCGGACAGCGGCAGCATCACGCTGGGGGGCGAGGAAATCGCCCGGCTGGACGAACAGGCGCTGGCCAAGGTGCGCAACCAAAAACTCGGGTTTGTGTTCCAGGACTTCTTGCTGCTGGATGGGCTGACCGTCCGGGAGAACATTTTGCTGCCGCGCATCATCGCCGGGCAAATGACCGACGAAAGCGACGCGGACAGCCTGTGCGACGTGTTCGGCATCGCTGCCATCAAACACAAATACCCCGCCGAAATCTCGGGCGGGGAAAAACAACGCACCGCGGTGGCGCGGGCGCTCATCAACCGGCCGCTGCTCATCCTAGCCGACGAGCCGACCGGCAACCTGGACTCCAAATCCTCGCGGGCGGTCATCGACAGCTTTGCCCAGGCGCGCGACAGCTTGGGCGCGACCATCTTCATGGTCACCCACGATTCGTTCGCGGCGTCGTTTTGCGACCGGGTGGTCATTTTGCGCGACGGCGTGGTGTGGCGCACGCTCACAAACGACCAACCGTCCCGCGGGGCGTTCCAGGACCTGCTGCTGGACGCCATCCGCTCCATGTCGGCCGAGTAAGGAGGCAATCCCATGAAACCCCTCACAACCTTTTCCGACGTGTATGCGGCGCTGCGCCGCAAAAACCGCGGGCAATACGGCCTGCTGGCCGGGTGCTGCTTCTTTTCGGTGCTGCTCATCACAGCGTATGCGTGCATGATGCGCGCGCCAACCATCCTGACCATCCTACCCGAAGGGGGCGACAGCCGCAAACAGGTGATGATGGTGTTCGTGCTGGCCGTGATCGGCTGCGCGGTATTCACCACCTATGCCGCCGGGCTGTTCTTCCGGCAGAAGGCGCACGAAACCGGCGTGCTGCTGGCGCTGGGCGCGGCGCGCGGACAGCTCACACGCGAACTGGGTAAGGAACTCACCGTCATCGCGGTGTTGTCCTGCGCGGCCGGCGCGGCGCTGGGCGCACCGCTGGCCTGGGGCATTTGGCAGCTGTTCCGCATATTCCTGGTCGATTCACAGGAGATGCCGCTTGCCTTTGACTGGCAATCCTACCTGCTCGCGCTGGCATTCGCCGGGTATGTGGCGGCGATGCTGTTTGTGACCGCGGCGCGCTTCATCCGCCGCACCAACATCATCGACATCGTGCAGCAGGCCCACCGCTCGGAACCCATCCGGGAGGTCAAACGGTGGTACGGCCCGGTGGGCATTGGGCTGGCTGTAACCGGCGCTGCGGCCGGGTATCTGATGCCCTCCTTCTTTGTGCGGGTGCTGCACTGGTACGCGCCCGGCGCGATCACGGCGGTTTTCTACCTGCCCGCGCTGGTGGGCTTGTACATGATCTTGCTGCACACGGTAGTCAACGGCTGGGGCATCCACAAAAAGCGCTACAAAAACATCATCGCCACCTCGATGATGAAATTCCAGGGGCGGCAGACGGTGCGCAATATGCTGGTGATGGCCCTGCTGATCGGGGGCGCGTATTTTGCGTCCTTCTATGCACCCATGCTGTCCACCAGCGCCGAGGTCTCGTTCGCCGCCCGGCCGGTCGATTTTGCGTACCACTGGCGGGCCGACCAAACATTGCCCGACCAGGCCGAGGTGCAGGCCCTCGCCGACCAATACGACGTACACATCACCTCGTGGGCGCAGCAAAAAGCGGCCGTGTTCGGCGCCGACGGGATGCGATCCATTGAAACCGAAACCGCCCTCGGCGCCACGTACACGACCGAATATGCCCAAATCTTGGACGGCGCCACCTTCTTTTCGGAAAGCGCCTACAACGCCCTGACCGGCCAGCAAATCGACCTTGCGCCCGGCTTTTGCGCCAATGTGCTCGACGACGAGGGCGGCAGCGACTACCTTTCAGGCGGCGACGTCACCCACCTGACCAACATGACCACCGGGATGGCCCTGGATGTGACCCCGGCCGAGCCGCTGTGCTACACCATGCTGCTGGGGTGCTATGTGCTTGACGACGCCGACTATGCCCTGCTGTCTGCCGGGCTGGACGACATCTACCGGGAAACGTATGTGTTCTTCAACGTGGCCGATGTGCAGGCCAGTTATCCCTTCGCCGACGCCCTATTTGACCGGATTGTCGATTGCTCGAGCCCGGCGGTCGCGGTCGGCGACTACTATGACGACGTTGCAGCCGCGCTGGCCGCACAGGCCGGCCAGACCTACGAATTCTCCCCCGAAGAAGCAGCCGCCCGCGGGCTGGGCACCATCGACTATGCCGACCGCGACACCTCCGGCTTCCGCAACTACTGGAAATACATGCCCCAGTTCCGCATCCTGGACCAGAACGACTTCGTCACCACCATGGCAGTGTTCCTGATGCTGTTCCTCTTCATCGCCCTGATTTGCTTTGCGGCAGTGGTCGTGATCGCCTTCACCCGGTGCATGACCATCGCGCTGGTCAACGCACAGGTGTACGACGATTTGCGCCACCTGGGCGCATCCAACCGCTATCTGTCCGGCGCGGTGCGCGGACAGATCAGCCGGGTGTTTTTGGTGCCCGCCGTGGCCGGAACCGGCCTGATCTGGCTGTTCTACCTGCTGATCATGTACTGCAACAGCACGCCCTATGGGTTCACCCCGTCCGAACTGGCCGGGCTGGGCGCCTGCGCGGCCATGGTGGCCGGCGGGTCGGCGGCGCTGTATCTCGTGTACCGCATCACCCGGGCGCGGGTGTGCCGGGCGCTGGGCATCAGCCCGGTGCGCCGGTCTGGGTGCAGCGCACAGTCAGGCGTGTCTGCCCGCCGAGCGTACAGGTGAACAGGGTCAGGTCCCACGAGCCGCTCAGCATCTCCTCGACCGCCTCGGGCTGCAACACCTGCAATTCAGCGACCGCGTAGTCGAACACATTGCCGTCCACATCGGTAAAGCGCACCGCGTCGCCGGGCGACAGTTCGTCCAGCCGCCCGAAGTGGGTGCTGTAATTGTGGGCAGCCAGCACCAGGTTGCCGGTGTAGGCCGAACCGGCGTACCGGCAGGGCGCGATTTTCAGGTTGTCGTAACTCCACGCGCGCAGCACCGGCAGCTGCAGCCCGAGCGCCGGGACCTCGATGACGCCGATGTAGCGTTCGCCGTCCACGGCCACGGCGGGCATCTCCATGTCGGGCGCGAGCTGGTAATCGGGCAGCACTTGGGCGTCCGGCCCGGCGGCGGCGTCCAGCTGTACGGGCGCGGCCGGCGCGGGCAGGGCAGCCAGCGTTTGCTGCACGGCCTGCCCGGCGCGGCGCTCGTCCCAGATGTTGTACACGGTCAGGACCAGGGCGGCTGCCAGCAGCAGCAGACCGGCCGCGCGCAGCCACTGGCCCTTGGATTTGGTCTTATTCATGGCGTCCTCTGCTCCATCCGATCAAAAATAGCACCATGCCGCCGCACGCCAGCACCGGCACCGGCCACCACAACATGCCGGTCTGCGGCAGGCGGGCAGCGCTCTGGCTCTGTGCGGTTTCCTCGCTGTCACGGGCCGCGCGCGGGACCGGGTCGTCGGTCAAAATGACGGTCTCCTCACTTGGATCGTCTGGGTCTCCGTCCGGAAAGTCGCTCTCCGGCACCGGCTCGTCGTCAATTTCGGCGTCCGGTAAGGGAGGCATATCATCCCCCGGCACCGGCTCGTCATCGATTTCAATCTCTTCCTCATCCCGGTTGGTCAGCACAAACACCGATCCTTCCCGCTCGACCGAGACGGTGTAGCCGTCCGGCACGCTGGTTTCGGTGAGCTGCCAGGTGTGGCCGGACGGCAGGCCGCTCCAGGTATAGCGCCAGTTGTTGCCGTCCGACAGGGTGGCGGTGTCGTACACCTCGCCGTCTTGCAGCAGCTGCACCTCAATCTGCGCGGGCCGGGCCGCCCAGTCCATGCCATCCTGCCACACCTTGATGACCCGGCGGCTGACCGTGCTGCCGCCTCCGTCGCCGGAGGGCCTGGTCTCACGGTCATACTTACAGGAAACCTCCACTGCATACTGCCACGCCGCGCCATCCCAATTGGGCAGGCACAGCAAAAACGGCTCCGGGGTATAGGTGGTGCGTCCGACGGTGTGGCGCGCGCCGGTGACCAGGTACAGCCCGGTCGGCAAACCCTCGAAAGCTGCCCGTCCGCCGGACCCGGTCGTCTCGGTTTGCAGCGGCGGTACGCCGTCGCGCGCGACATAGCCTTCGAGCGTCTGCGCTAGGGCCCGCCAGCCGCTGCTGCTCAACCCGCTCAGCGACACCGGATACCCGGCAAAGTCGTCGGTCAGCGTGAATTGCCCGGTCTCGGACACCGCCGCCACCCGGTAAATGGAAAACTGCGCCCCGGCGATGCCGTCCCCGGCCCGGGCGAAGGACACGGTCAGGCTGGTTTGCCGCCCGGTGTCAATGGGGTCATAGGCCCGGGCCTGCGGCGTCCAGCCGGTCAGCACCAGCGCCACGGCCAGCGCCGCGCCCAGCCAGGTCCGAATTCCCCGAATGTTCATGCAAGTTCCTCCCCTATTTGGATGATGGATCGCCTTTGGATGATGAATTTCCGCCCCCCTTGTTGCGGGGGCCTTTTTTGCGTCCGCCGGCCAGCAAGCCCACCAGCAGCACCAGCAAAATGGGCGCTGCCACGGCGGGCGCGACCAGCATGGGGTCGATTTGCAGCGCGTCGGCCGCTACCCGCGTGCCGTCGGCCCGGGTGGCAACCCGGTGGCCGCGCACCAGCAGGCGGTGGGAATTGACCCCGTAGGGCGTGCAGGTCACGAGCGTACACAAATCCTCGCCCGGCAGGATCTCTAAGTCCTCCAGCTGCTGGGGCTCGACCACCCGGATCTGATCGACCTCGTAGGTCAGGGTCTCGTCCAGCACCCGCAGCATAAACACATCGCCGATCACCAGCTCGTCCAGGTCGGTGAACAGCCGCGCGGACGGCAAGCCCCGGTGCCCCGAGATGACGCAATGGGTCCCCTCGCCGCCCACCGGCAGCGAACTGCCCTCGATGTGCCCGATGGCGATTTGCAGCACCGATTCCGATGTGCCGTGGTAAATGGGCAGGGTCACGTCAATCGTCGGGATTTCCACATACCCCATGATGCCGTTGCCCGTGATGTTGAGCAGGCGCTCGTATTCGGCGGTCTGCTCGTCGGTGGGCCGGTAGCGGTTTTCCTGCCCCGGCAACGCTTGGTTATACGCCCGCGCGTCGGCCAGGTACTGCTCATAATCGTCCTCGTCAATATCGGCCACCGCCTGCGCGTAGCTGGCTATCGCCTGCGATTGATGGAAGGAATTCCACCAGTCGCTCACCGTCGGATACAGCAGCAAGGACAGCCCCAGCGCAAATACCAGCAAAAGTAATACCGTGGATTTCTTGTTCTTCATCTGCGGGCTCTCCTTGCCGCTGCGGCGGGGAAGTCCCCTGACTCCCCCGCATCACAGCTTTGTTGTGTTATCGTTCGTTGTTGTGCATCCGCTTGCGCGTGATGATGACCACACCCGCGCCGATTACCAGCAGCGCACCCACGATGTAGAAAATGGTGGTGCCCATGCCGCCGGTCTCCGGCAGGGTGGAACCGGATTGGTTGACAATGCTTGTCGTCACGGAGCCGTCTGTGGTACTCCCCGTAAATCCTGCGGTATCCGGCGTGACAGTCAAGCTCGTCAGCGCAGGCTCTGCCGCTTCGACGGAATGTTCGGCCGTGATGGTGAACTCGATGGGGTCAATCGTATTGTAGCCGTCGGGGGTGGTGGTTTCGGTCAGGCGGTAGTTGCCGTCATCCAGGCCGCTGAAGGTGAAGGTTGTGGCTTCACCGGCTTGCGTTGTTCCAACCTCTGTCCATGTTTCGCCAATGAGCTTTTCCAGGGTGAATGCCGCGCCTGCCAAGGGCTCATTTTCGCCGTCTACCTTGTTGATGATAGCCTGATAGGTAAATACGATGACGGTATCTTCTTCGGTAACGCCCCAGTCCACGCAATTATCGGCCCAGTATACCAGGTATGCTTCATTGGGGTTGCCGGTTGCGCCAAGCGCCGCCTGGTCATTGAGCTGCGCCGTGTACTCTACGGCAACTTCTTTGCCGATATCACCGATATCGACCAGAACAGTTATTTCTACATCGCAGTCGAAGCCCTCTGTATGAACCGGTCGACCGTTCAGAATGGTGCCAAAGGTGGGGCTGTCTGGCGTCTGGATTGTGTAAGCCCAATCTCTGGACTCTCCGCCAACCGTGACACGGACGCTATCCGGATTAAAGGTCAAACCGTCAGACAGATCGTCGTGGAATGTATACCAGACATTGTTTTCAGTGCCAATCTGCGCAAACATACCGTCTGTAACTGTTGCGCTGAGCCGGAAGGGCACTTGGTCACCAATGTCGTAGTCAGCCGAATCCTGCCAATCGCTCGTTACGCCTGTGGAATCGTTGGTGTCCTGCACCTTCTTGACCATGGTGGGCAGGTCGGACTTGGGGGTGATGGTTTCGTCGCCGGTGACAACGACAACCTGGGTGTCGGATTCGCTGGTCAGGTAGTAATAGCCGGGGTCAACCGTTATGCTCGCCCCCGCGGAAACCGTGTCAATCGGCGTTGTCGTGTTCACATACTGGGTAATGGCGGTTGCCAGGCCGGCTTCACTGGTGCCTTCGAGCGCAGTGAGGGTTTCTGTCGGCACGGTTTCACCCGGTGTGCCGGTGCCGTTCTGGCCCCAGACCAGACCGGTCAGCGTGTCATTTTCGCCGACAGTGCCGGTGAACACCTGATAAACATTGTAGGTGCGGTCGCTGTCCGCCGAGACGGAAAGGCTTGCCGCCATTGCGGGGACAACCGCCATGGCCACAACAACCGCCAGGGTCAGCAACAGCGCAAGGGCTTTTTTCATACGTTTCATTGTATCTTGTTCCTTTCTGCATTAAATTTGTGGGAATGCGGGGAGGTGGTTCAGAAACCCTCACCCCCTCTTTTTCGTTTATATAACAGCAGGCCGCTGGGCACGAGGAGCGCCAAGCCTGCAATTATACACCATAGGACGCCGGGGCCGCCGGTTTCGGGCAGCTCGTAGGCGGCGCGTTCGCCGCGCAGCACGAGGGGCTCTGCCAGGGCGGTGGTTTCGGCGGAAAGGGCCTGCGCCGCATAGGGCGCGTCGGTGTAGCCGTGGTTGGGGATGCGCACGAGCAGGTCGCCCGCGCGGTAATGCCCGGCCTGCTCGGCAGCGGCCTGCTGGGCGAGCGCATCGGCTTCGCCCTCACCGGCGTAGTAGAACCAATAGCGGGTGTCGTCGAGCAGGTAATGGGCGGCGGCGCCGGTCTCCTGCAGGTAGTAGAGCTGGCCGCCGGTGAGCTGCACGCCCAGGTCCGGGGTAAAGGCCAGGGCACCGTTTTGGTCGCTGGTGGCCAGGGCCAGGCGCTCACCCTGGGCCGTGTACAGGCCGTAGATCGCCCCGGCGATGGGCTCGTTGGTGCCGGCGTCCAGCTTGCGCGCGTGCAGGACGTAGTCCTCGGTTTGCAGGCTGGGCAGCACGCCCTCGGCCGCGGCTTCATAGGCTTGGCCGAGCACCTCGGCGCGGACAGTGACGGTGTAGGCCCCGCCGGCGGCGTCGGGCGATACGTTCACCGGGTACTCGATTTGGTAGCGGGCCGCGCCCGGCGAGAGCAAGGTGAGCTCGAGCGCGGACAGGTCGTCGGACACGGCGAGCGCGTACTCCTCGCCGTAGGCCAGCGGCTGGGCCGCGCCGTCGGCGTCCACGGCCGTGACCGTCAGGCCGCCGCGCTGGTAGGCCAGGTCGCCTTGCATTTGGAAATGCAGGGTGATCGCGCCGTGGCCGGACAGGTCATGCTGGGACTGGTTGAAGGTGCACGAAAATTTGCCATCCGCCAGCCCGGCCATGGTAAGCACGGCTTCGGGTGGAAGGTCGGCCGCGGGCTGTTCCTCGCCCGCGGGTTCGGTTTGTTCGCCGGCCGGCACGCCCTCGTCACCGGGCAGAACGGTCCCTTGCTCGGATGGCTGCTCGGCCGGGTCGTCGGACGGCGCGGTTGCGGTTGCGGTTGCCGACCAGTGCAGGCGCAGGGCGCTCTGCAGGCTATCGGATGCGGCCTGCAAGCTGGCGCCGGTCCCGCTGGAGATGCTCAGGCTGCCGCCTTCAGCCGGGTCGCCGCGCTGCACGCGCTCGATTTCGCCCGCATGGCCGCCGACCTGCACGGTGATGGGCGGCTGGGGCATCAAGCCGCCGGTGTCCTGCGGCTCGGGTTCCAGCATCCGGTACCGGTCCACGCCGTTGACCCAGGGCAGCGAAAAGGTATAGGTCTCGCCTTCGGATAGCACGAACCAGTAGTACACCGAACCGTCGGTCTGGTAGGTGCGGTGCAGCTCCAGCGAACCGGCGTCAGCCGGCACGGTGGCGGTGTGGTTGCCGTCAAACGGGATCATCCCCTCGTCCAGGCCGGCGTTGTCGCCGTCGGCGGACAGCACGAAATAGGTCTCGCCGCCGATCGCCTGGGCCGACCATTCGGTCCAAATGGCCTGCTCTAACCCGGCTTGGGTCGTGCCGGTCTGCACCTGCAGGTCGCCGCGGCGCAGCGTCATGGCCGGGAGAATCAACAGGTAGACGGTCGCAAGTGCCACGGCAACCGCCAGGGCTGCAACTACCCACCACCACCGGCGACGGCGCCGCCGGTTCTGTATCAATTCCAGCGCCGGGAGCTCGATCTGTTCCACCGGCGTTCTCCTTTCTTGCAATGTTTCCACCTCATTTTTCTATGCCAGGCTGCCAAATGAATCCAGCGGCCATACCCGGAAGATCAATTTGCCGACCACCTGCTCCTCGGAGACGCACCCCACGGCCGTACTGCGGCTGTCCAGCGACGCCGCGCGGTGATCGCCCATGACGAATAAACGCCCCTCGGGCACCTGGTAGGGCAGGTCAATGTCGCACTCGCCCAGCGATTTTTCGGTCAGGTAGGGCTCATAGAGCGGTTCGCCATCGACCGAGACGTTGCCACCCTCGTCAATGTCCACCCATTCGCCCGGCTGAGCGATGACCCGTTTGACCAGAATCTTGTTGTTGTACCAAAACGCAATGATGTCGCCCCGTGCAAACCCGCCGCTCTTGACCGAAACAACAATGTCACCGTCGGTCATGGCAGGCTCCATCGAAGTGCCATAAATGCGCAACACCGGCAAAAACAAGGTCGCTACCAGCACCGCCACAGCCGCCACAGTAATCAAGGCAAAAACCGTGCTGCGCAGCGCCCGGTTGTAGCTCTTTTTGTAGGTTTCGCGTTGCAGTTCGGCCTCCAGCTGGGCGACTGTAGGCGCCTGCCCTTCGGGCGATTGCGCTTTGGGCACCTGCTGCGCTTTGGGCATTTGCGGTTTTTTTCGCAGGGGAAGGCGGCGTTTCATGGGTGCTCATCCCCCAGGGCCAGGATTTCTTTGAGCGCCTTGTGCTCCTGGTAGAAGGCTTGCAGCCGCACCGACACTTCAGCCCAATAGGCCTCGGATTTTTGACGGGCTTCGGCTTCCATTTGCTCGCACCGGCGCTTGGTTTCGGCTTCCATCTGCTGGGTGCGCTGGGTGGCTTCCTGGAGCAGCCGGTCGGCGGCTGCTTTGGAATCGGCGTCCCTTCGGGCGCAGGCGGCTTCGATCATCTCGCTGCGCTGGCGCACATTTTCTAGGTACTGTTGGGCCGCTGCCTGGGCGGCTTCGAACACGCCGTTGACCTGCAAGGCGGCTTCGGCAATCGAGCCGATTTGCTCCATGTGGATTTGCCGGTCGCGCAGCAGCTCACGGGCCTGCTCGAGTTCGGCGCGCAGGGCTTCCTGCTCGCGGCTCTGGGCCAGCAGCAGCTCCAGCAAATCCTTCCGGCTCAGCTTTCTCAATTCTTGATCGGTCATAACATATTTCCTCGCTTGCTTTGCAGCGTCCATCTGTGCAAAATATACACGATATCCCTCCAAAAAGACGCGTGTTTTGGGCGCATAAGTCGGGTATCTGTCCTTTTGTAACCAGTATACGCGTACACGGATACATCCCGGATATATTTGACCATCTACAAGGAAATTTTCCCGCTACCCTTCAACTTTTTATCTAACAAAAAACCAGACGAATGACCTCTTCTTTGCCGTCATTCGTCTGGCTCTCCGGACGCAAAAAAAGACGGAAGCCATTGCTTCCGTCTTTTTTGTGTGCGCGCCGAGTTATCTTCCCGGGCCGTCTCCAGCCAAGTATTGTCAC